>DATFLG010000110.1:0-8216 GCA_035267985.1 Gammaproteobacteria bacterium
GCGCGGAAGCCGTCCACATAGTCCACCGTGTGCACCAGACCGGCCGCATCCGTGATCAGCTCCCGCGGCGTGCCCCGCAGGTCCGTGTTCTCGTTGCCCATCCAGGCAACCAGCGCCTTCTCGTCCCCCGCCATGATCGCGTCCAGCCCCCGGTAGAGCCGCACCAGCTGCACCGCCAGCTCCCAGGCCTTGCTGGCGGGCTCCAGCTCATAGCGCCCCGCCGCCAGACGGGACAGGGTCGCCGGGCTCAGTCCCAGTACCCGGGCCGCTTCACGCTGCTTGAGCCCCAGCAGGGAGGCCGCCCGAACCACCGCCAGGGACAGTACCGTGGCCTCTTTTCCGGCCGGTGCAGGAGCTTGCTGGGTCACGGGATGACCTCGCTGTGCGGATATTTCAGTGGGAATTATAGCTTAGTGATATTTCACAGGCAATTATTGCTCCAACAGCCGCCCGGAACGCGGGTTATTGAATAAATCTTATTTTCAATGGCATACTGAACATACTTCACAGCAGAGATTCACTGTGGATCCACGCCGCCCTGTCCGCCGCGCCCTGCTGGCGTGCCTGACCGCCGCCGCGGTTGCCGGCTGCGCCTCCAGCCCCGGGCGACCGGGCGGCCGGAGGGCCCGGGATTCTTCCGGCGACGGGCCTGCCTACTGTGTCCGACACCACGGCTGCTATCGGGTCCTGCGCAAGGCCGCGGGCTATCGGGCCCAAGGGACTGCGTCCTGGTACGGACTCGGCGACACGGGCAAGCCGACGGCCAGCGGCGACCCCTACCGCCCGGGCGCCATGCGGGTGGCCCACAAGACCCTTCCCTTCGGCACCTGGATCCGCATCCGCAATCTGCGCAACGGCCGCGAGGCCGTCGCCATGGTGAACGACCGGGGTCCGTTCCATCCCGGGCGCATCGTGGACGGCTCGGTGGCAGTGGCCCGACGGCTCGGCTTCTACCGGGCCGGCACGGCGCCGGTGAGCATCGCCGTGGTGCCCCGCTCCCGGCTGTCAGCGGCCCAGCGGGAGGCTGCCCGGGTCGATCAGCAGAGGGCCGCCACCTATGCCCGTCGCCATGCCCACGGCCATATTCTGGCCGAGGCCGGCCATGTCACCGTGCGGGGCGTGATCGACGTGACTGAACTGGGCATGGACATCAGCGTCGGTGCGGCAAAAGCGGCCTTCGGGGTCAGTCGCACCATTCTGGGTTGGATCTTCTAGGCGCCGGACGGGAGCGGCGCCCGGGTGTCAGCCTCTTTTACACTGGCGCAGGACCCGCGGGCTTTCCGCGGTCAAGTGACTGATTTCTAGGGACGGCACGGGATTTGCTCCCCCGGCGGGCAAAACCTCAAACAACAATTCTGTGCAGGAGGTTGCCATGCGCTTGCTGACCCAGACACTCACCGCCGTTATCGCCAGTGCCGTCCTGGCCGCCAATGCCTACGCCGGGCTGATCACCTTCGAAAACCTCTCCGGGGACCCGGTGGGCACCGTGGTGAACAGCCAGTACGCCGGCACCGACGGCGTCACCTTCAGCTCCGATCCCGTCCTCGGGGACGTGGGTGGGGCTGCCGAGGGCTGGTACAACGGGTCCCAGGCCGACAGCTTCGTGCCCGGCGGCTCGAACAACAATGGAAGCTATTTCATCACCGACACCCAGGGCCTGAAGCAGGTCCCCGCCGGGGGAGCCGCGACCGCCAACCTGACGGTGGACTATTCCAGCCCGGTGGACGCCCTGAGCTTCGATCTGATCGACATCGATTTCGGCGAGTCCTACACCATCAGTGTCTACGATGCCGCCAACAACCTGCTGGACTCCAAGACCGTCCAGGCGGGCGATCCGGGCACCGGCAACGGTGTGGCAACCACCATCGGCCTGAGCGTGCCCAACATCAGCAAGCTGCAGATCGACGGAATCCGCACCCAGAGTGGCGGCTTCGGGCTCGCCTTCGACAATTTCAACACCAGCGTCGATACGACCCAGACCCGGTCCGTGCCGGAGCCGGCCACCCCGGCCCTGATGGGATTGGGCATCGTGGGCCTTTTCCTGGCCCGGCGCAGACGCCCCACGCCCGCCTGAATCCAACCTGGGAACCGCCGCGCGACCGTGTTTGCGCGGCGGTGGCCGTTGACCGGCGGCACCGTCCGCCGCGGGCATGCCCCGCTCCCCACGGTGGCGCCCGGGACGGCCGTTCGTCGATAGCCGTCCGGGCCTACTCCTCGATAAACGCGCGGCGGTGAAACTCGCTGGCCGCTGCCACTTCGCTCACCCCGCATTCCTGAGGCACCGGCGGCTCGGCGCCCGCCAGAACCTCCAGCACGGCGCGCACTCCGTGGGACAGGGCTTCCAGGTGGTAACCCCCTTCCAGGACCATCGCCAGCCGGCCGTCGCAATGGCGTTCGGCGATCTCCCGGACGATGCCGGTCAGTGCGGCAAAGCCCTCATGGCTCATGTTCAGGGCCAGATCGAGCCGATGGGCATCGAAACCCGCCGACACCAGCACCAGGTCCGGACGGAAAAAATCGGCGGCGGGAACCAGGATCTCCCGGAAGGCCTTGATCAGGGCGGCATCCCCCGCGCCGCCCGGCAGCGGCACATTGACCGTCGCGCCCTCTCCCAGCCCCCCGCCCACTTCTTCCAGCAGCCCCGATCCCGGATAGAAAGGTGCCGCGCGGTGGGTGTCGAAAAACATGACGTCCGGATCGGCCCAGAAGATGTCCTGAGTGCCGTTGCCGTGGTGGACATCCCAGTCCACGATCAGCACCCGGGAACAGTCCAGGGCCACCTGAGCATGGGCCGCGGCCACGGCCACATTGTTGAACAGGCAGAAGCCCCGGGCCCGCACCGGCTGGGCATGGTGTCCGGGCGGGCGCACCAGCGCAAAGGCACTGGCGGTGCGGCCCCGGACCACCGCCTCCACGGCGGCGATCGCGGTGCCGGCAGCCACTTCGGCCGCCTCCACGCTGCCTGCGGAAACCGCCGTGGTGTCCACGTCCAGCCAGGCATTCTGGCCACGCAGGGCGTAGATTTCCTCCAGATAGGCCGTGGTATGCACCCGGGCGAGCTGCTCGCGGCTCGCGGCGGGCGCCCCCGCTTCAAACCGCACGCCCGGCACCGGTTCGCGTTCCAACAGCTCGCGCACGGCCGTCAAACGCCCGGGATGCTCCGGGTAAGCCCACTTCACGCCCAGCCCGGCCAGTATCTCCCGCACGCGCCGATCCAGGCGGCCGGGGAGAAACGGGTCATTGATGTCCGGCCGATGCGCCAGCATCCGCTCGTCGTACAGGACCGTCACGTCACGGTCACCGATCATCGATCCTCCCCATCCGTGAAACCCACGGACGCTGCGTGGCCCGGCACCCGCGGTCCGCTCGGCCTTTTCCGCCGCCGCCTCGGACCGGGTGCAGGGGTCAGCGGCCACAAGACCACAAAACCCGCCCGGACTCAAACGCTCTCCGGCCGTCCCGCGGTTTGATTGTCCGCCCCGGCGGGGCTTATGGTGGGCGCATTCACGCCGCCGACACCGCCGGGCCGTGTATACTGCGATCCATACGCTGGAGTGACGTGCAGTTTCCCCGCGGGCGGGATCGCTGAGACGCCCCCAACCAAATTGAGGTCACATCATGGAGAAGGATCCGAGCAAGGGCTACGTGGCTCTTCTCGGCTGGAGCCTGAACGCCATTGAGGCCGCCGAGAAGTTCGATCGACGCTACCTGGTGGTGGCACCGGACTGGGCAGAGGAATACTGCACCCAGCACAACATTCCCTACCTGGCCTGGAATTTCGAGCGCCTGAACGAACGCTCCATCGAAATCGCCCAGAAGCTGCAGGAAATGGGGGTCAACGTCGCCATTCCCCTGTTCGAGGAAACCGTGGAGTGGGCAGGCGCCATCAACTCGGTGCTGCTGGACAACCCCCGCCTGCTGGGCCAGTCCATGCTCATGCGGGACAAGTCGCTGATGAAGCGCCGGGCCCAGCTCGGCGGCATCCGCGTGGGGATCTTCGAGGAAGCCCATGACAAGGAGGACGTCATCCGCTTTCTGCGCCGGGTGAACCAGACCCTGCTCAAGCTGGACGGCGATCCCAACGACCCGATCCATTTCAAGGCCTTCGACAAGGCGGGCTGCCTGGGGCACCGGGTGATCCGCACCCCGGACGACGTGGACGCCATTCCCGACGAGGAGTTTCCCGCCCTCATCGAGTCCCATCTGGACGGCTGGGAATTCGCCGTCGAGGCCTGGATACACAACGGCAAGATCCGTTTCCTGAACATTTCGGAATACGTGAGCCTGGGCTATTCGGTGTTCGTGCCGGCCTCACCGGAGCTGGAGAAGTACCGTCCCCAGATCACCGCCCAGATCGAGAAGCTGATCAAGGTCTTCGATATCGATTTCGGCTTCGTGCATCCGGAGTACTTCGTCACCAGCGACGAGGAGATGTATTTCGGCGAGGTGGCCTACCGTCCGCCGGGCTTCAAGGTCTTCGAGCTGCTGGAGCGCGTCTACGGCTTCAACGCCTATCAGGGCCTGATCCTGGCTTTCGATCCCAAGACCACCGAGGAGGAGATCACGGCCTTCTTTCCCCGGGAGGTGGTGGATGCCAAGGCCTACGCAGGCTGCTTCGGCGTCTATCCCCGCCGCCGGGTGGTCAGCCGGCTGGAGATTCCCGAGGAAACCGAGGATCATCCCTATTTCGAATCCCACGAGCTGACGCCCCCGCTGCAGGAGACCGTCACCAAGCGCACGGCCTTCGGGACCCATTGGGGACTCGTCTATTTTGTGGGCGACGATCCCGACGAAATGCACAAACTGCTCAAGCGCCAGGAAGACCTGGACTTCTACGTGTGATCCAGGCCCGAGGCGCGGAGACACCGGCCTGATGTCCCCGACTGGCGACCCGTCCACACCAGGCACCGACAAGCTCGACGGCCTGCTTGCCAGGCTTGACGAGGCGACGGCCCTGCTGGCTGAAGCACCCGGGTTTTCCAAGCCCGCCAAAGTGGGGCGGGTCCTGGATACCGCAAGGCGGGTGATGCTCCAGCAGGGAGGCTGCGCGGCGATCGAAACCCGCATCCAGGCCCTGGAGGAAGCCGGCGTGTTCCAGGGCTCGGATTGGGCCACGCCCCAGATCCTGGTGCCCTCGTTCACCACCCACTCCCTCAAGAGTCCGGAGACCAATACGGTGGTGATCGAGGCTCTGAGCGAGCTGCGCCTGCTGGCGGTGGCGCGAGGGGACTATGTCCATCCGCTGATCTCCGCGGAGCAGGCGCACCACTTTCTGACCCAGGTACTGGCCATCAACCTGGCGATGCTCTTCACCCCCCCCAGCGAAGCCGAACGCGAAACCCAGGGGCGCCTGGCGGCCCTGCCCCGCAGCCTGCTTCACCATCTCGCCGAACGAATCGGCTATGAGCATGTCATCGACAAGCTGATCGACGAGATCTGGCGCATCCTGCGCCAGCGTCCCATCCAGGTGGATTCGGTCAAGCAGATGATCACCCAGATCGCCATCTGCCGGGTGAACCCCGACATCGACCTGGGCGCCAGTGGCCACGGGGCCGAGCGGCTGGTGAGCAGCCTGTACGGCCCGACCCAGGCCTGCCGCGAGGACCCCGGGGTGGACGTCTACGGGGAGCGCCTGCAGTCCATGGACAGCGGCGCCCTGCAGTACGAGGCCATGGGCTTCGCCCGGGCCATGCACGACACCGGCGTCGTGTCCCCTTATCACGCGGTGCTGATGCGCCACCTGCGGGAAAACAACGACCACCTGCTGGCCGACGCCCTGGGCCTGTCGGCCACGGGGCGGGACTGCCTGCTGTGCTACCGGGAGCTGGTGCTGGCGTTGATCGACCAGGCGGTGTACCCGGCGACGGCCCAGGCGGTGTACGGGCTGACCCTGACGCTGGAGCGGGGCGTCCTTTACCAGCCGCCGGTGGCGCCGGCCCTGTGGCGCCAGCTCGCCCTGCCCCTGTCGGAATGGTCCCGCAACCGACTGTCCCTGGCCTTCGGCGAGGCGGTCCTGCCCCGCACCCGGCTGCTGGAAGGGGTGCTGACCATGCTGGGCCTGCCCCTGGGCGTGGGCCAGGGCAACAATCCCACCTGCCAGTCCGCCCGCGCCCTGTCCATGTGGGCCTACAACGATCCCGACTACCTGCTGCAGCTGCTGGCCTGGGCGGCCCGGGACGACGAGGTGGTGCTGCACTTCGAAGGCCAACCCGTGTCCTCCCACGGCTGTATTGCCGGCAGCGCCAGGGTGCTGCCCATCGATCTGGATCCGGTGTCCCTGCTGCTGGTGCCCCATCTGGATCATGTCTACGCCGAGATGGGCCGGCTGTGCGCGGGACGCGAAGGCGACCCCCACCGCTGGATCAATCCGGAGTTCCACGGCTGGTGGGTCGGACGGGGCTTCAGCATCAACGTGGACGTGCACAGCGGCCAGCTTGTGGATCTGGATGACTTCCTGCGCCACTTCTATGCCTATTACCATCCCTTCTACAACGGCAATCAGCCCCTCATACACCCGCAACCCGCCGGCATCGCCGTGACGGACAGTGCGGCGCGGTTCATCGGCTGGCACGCCATTTCCATCCTGCGCGTGGCGCTGGACCCGGCCAACGTCATGCGGGTCTACTTCTTCAATCCCAACAACGACAGCGCCCAGGACTGGGGCGACGGCGTCGAGGTCAGCACCGCGGACAACGGGGAACTGTTCGGCGAAGCCTCCCTGCCCTTCGAGCAGTTCGCCTCCCGGCTCTACATCTTCCACTACGACCCCCTGGAGCACGGCGAGCCCGCCGCCGTCACGCGCGAGGAGCTGGACCGGGTGATCGGCTACATCCAGCGAAGCTGGGGGGCCGACCGGCTGCCCGCCACCGGCCTGCAGGCCACGCCCGCCCCCGACGCCTGAGCCGGCGCTTCAGTCCCCGCGAGCGCAATGAGCCGCCGGGCGTCCCGGGCCGCGGAGGTTGGGGCTCTGGCGCACCTCCACGATGCTCAAATCCCGGACGGTCCTGTCCTGGAATTCGGCGAACCCGCAGACGCCGATCCGCCTGCCGGCGCCCATGGCGCCGCCCGCGGCATGCTCAGACGTTGCACCGGGCCGCCGCCGTCCGGGGCCCAAGGCAGGCCCAACAACCCTTGGGACTGGAACATCTGCACGGGTCGGCCCACAATGCCCCGTCGGGGACGGCGACTTCCCGGCCCTGGGGTCGTGGCGGCGACCGGCGCGGGCTGGCGGGAACTTCCCGCCCAGGGCGATATCCCACCAGAGCGGAACCTGCATTCCCGGCACTAAAACGCTAACAACGACAGAAGGAAAACCCATGTCTTCAACCGTGGAGATCGCCCTCATTGTGGGCTCGGCCGTCACCGGCCTGATCTGGCTGCTGGAGCTGGTCTGGCTGCGCCGCGCCCGCGCCCGCCGTCAGGGACCCGAGCTTGCCCGCGAGCCCTGGTGGGTGGAATATTCCCGGGCCTTCTTTCCGGTGCTGTTCGCGGTGCTGGCGCTGCGCTCGTTCGTCATCGAGCCGTTTCGGATTCCCTCGGGATCGATGATGCCGTCTCTGCTGGTGGGCGATTTTCTGTTCGTCAACCGCTTCGAGTACGGTCTCCACCTGCCCATCACAGGCACCACGCTGCTGCCCCTGGGCAGACCCGGGCGCGGCGATGTGATCGTCTTTCATTATCCGGAAAAGCAGGCCCTGGCGTTCTGCAAGGCCAATCCCATCTGCGCCGGCTCGGGCGGGATGCAGGAGGTGCGCAAGTCGGCCGGCGAAGACTATATCAAGCGGGTCATCGGCCTGCCCGGGGATACGATCCGCTCCGGGGCCCACAACCGGGTCTACGTCAATGGCCGGCCGGTCCCCATGAAATTCGTTTCCCTGTACCAGGGGGAAGGCAAGCAGCGGCTGATGGGGGCGGTCCCGGGCATGAAGACCCGTGTTTACCAGGAGATGCTGCCGCGGGCCGACGGACACGCCGCCCGCAACCGGATACTGCGAGTGCCGGGCCTTCGCTATCCGGTCGGGACCTGGACGGTGCCCAAGGGCGAGTACTTCGTCATGGGAGACAACCGGGATGACAGCTTCGACAGCCGCTACTGGGGGTTCGTCCCCGAGCGCAACATCATCGGCAAGGCCGTGATCGTGTGGTTCAACTATTACGGCGGTCAGGTGGGCTGGGCCCGCATCGGCACGCGCATCGCGCCGTGACCGGCGCCGCCC
>DATFLG010000111.1:0-2687 GCA_035267985.1 Gammaproteobacteria bacterium
GGAGGGCAGCTATTCGGGGGTGATGGGCCTGCCGCTGTTCGAAACCGCCGAGCTGCTGCGGTCCCAGCAGGTCGATCCGCTGACCGGTGGCGGCCGTTGAGCGGCCGGGTGCAGGCCTGGTCGATCCGTGTCACGGTGCACGGTTCCAGGTACCATCTCACGCTATATGCACAGACAGGGGAGCCGCCCGTTCCCTGCGGACACCGCGGCAGGCAGGACCTATGAGTGAAGAGATTCTGGTCAATGTGACACCCCGGGAAACCCGTGTTGCCCTGGTGGAGAACGGGGTGCTCCAGGAGGTGTTCGTCGAGCGCGCCCGGCGCCGCGGTCTGGTGGGTAACATTTACAAAGGGGTGGTCACCCGGGTGCTGCCCGGCATGCAGGCCGCTTTTGTCGACGTGGGCCTGGATCGGGCCGCATTTCTTCACGCCTCGGACATTGCGGTGGCGGACGACGACGGAGCCGGCGAGCGCCGGGCGGACAGCATCACCCAGCTTCTGCACGAGGGCCAGGAACGGCTGGTCCAGGTCATCAAGGACCCGCTGGGCACCAAAGGGGCGAGGCTGACCACTCACGTCACGATTCCCTCTCGTTGTCTGGTGCTGATGCCCGGCGCCCATAACGTAGGGGTCTCCCAGCGGATCGAAGACGAGACCGAGCGCCAGCGGGTCAAGGAAATCGTCACCGACGCCATGGAGCCCGGGGAGAGCCACGGATACATCGTGCGCACCGCCGCCGAAGGGGCCGACGCCGAGACCCTGCGCGCCGACATGACGTTCCTGCGCAAGCTCTGGCTGTCCATACAGGAGCGCGCCGTGCGCGCGGCACCCCAGAGCATCGTCCATGAAGACCTGCCCCTGGTGCTGCGCATACTCAGGGACATGGTGGGGACGGCCGTGGAAAAGGTACGCATCGATTCCCGGGAAACCTTCCAGCGGGTGACGCCTTTTGTGGAGGAGTTCATACCGGAGCTGGCCGCCCAGCTCGAATATTATCCGGGCGAGCGGCCGGTGTTCGACCTCTACGGAGTGGAGGACGAGATCCAGAAGTCACTCGAGCGCAAGGTGCAGCTCAAGTCGGGTGGATATCTGATCATCGACCAGACCGAGGCGATGACCACCATCGATGTGAACACCGGGGCCTATGTGGGCCACCGCAACCTGGAAGAGACCATATTCAAGACCAATCTGGAGGCCGCCCAGGCCATCGTGCGCCAGCTCCGGCTGCGCAATCTCGGGGGCATCATCATCATCGACTTCATCGACATGTCCCAGGAGGACCACAAGCGCCAGGTGCTTCGGGCGCTGGAGAAGAGCCTGGAGCGCGATCATGCCAAGACGCATATCAGCGAGGTCTCCAGCCTGGGGCTGGTCCAGATGACCCGCAAGCGCACCCGGGAGAGCCTGGAGCATATCCTGTGCGAGCCCTGTCCCACCTGCGGCGGCCGGGGTTCGATCAAGACGGCTGAAACCGTGTGTTATGAGATCTTCCGGGAGATATTGCGCGAGGCACGTCAGTTCGACGCCGAGAAGCTGATGGTGCTTGCCGCTCAGGAAGTCGTCGATCTGCTGCTGGACGAGGAGTCCACCAGCCTCGCCGAGCTGGAGGCCTTCATCGGCAAGCCGATTCAGCTTCAGGTCGAGGCCCTGTACACCCAGGAGCAGTACGACGTGGTATTGATGTGACCGCAATGCGCCGGGTGTCACGCACCAGCGCAGCGCCGCCCATGTCCAACCCTTTTTGATTCGAATCATGCTGCGCAGCCTCTCGCGCCTGCTCTGGTACACGGTGGCGTCCCTGGTGGTGGCCGTTGCGGTGCTGGTCAGCCTGGCCCGGGTGTTCTTTCCGGTGCTCGGCGGCTACCGGGCCGACCTGGAGCACTGGGTGTCCCGGCAGCTCGGCGAGCCGGTGACCATCGCCGCCCTGGACGCCACGTGGCGCGGCGTGCACCCGGTGCTCAAGCTCAAGGGGATACGGCTCCTGGATCGGGACACCGGCCGCGTGCTGGTGCGCGCCCATGAGCTGCGCATCGCCGTGGACCTGTGGCGCTCGGTGCAGGACGCCACGGTCTACCCCGCCGGCATCAGCCTGGTGGGCGCCCGACTGGGCTTTGTGCACCTGCCGGGGGGGCGCATCACCCTGGACGGCCTGCAGCACCACCCGATCCGCAAGGTGCCTCTGGCCCTGATCCTGGCCCAGAACCGGGTGACTCTGGTGGACAGCACGGTGGGGTGGCGTGACCTGAGCCGGCCGGGCTCCGCGCCGCTGGTGTTCCGGCAGGTCAAGATCGAGCTGGAAAACGCCGGGGCCCGCCACCGCCTGCGCGGTCACCTGCAGCTTCCGCCCGCCCTGGGCGATCAGCTGACTTTCGGCGCGGACCTGCACGGTCGGGCGGACCGGCCCGAGGGCTGGCGCGGAACGGTGTACGGCAACGGCCAGGCCCTCCAGCTGGCTTCGGTGCTGGGGCACCATACGCCGGCGGGTCTGCAGCTTGGCGGGGTGGCCGCGGTACGCTGCTGGGTACGGATGGATCAATCCCGGCTTCGGGACGTGACCGCGGTGGTCAGCGGGGAGCAGCTGCAGATGGCCGCCCCGGGGCAGGGCGTGCCTCCCTTCCACGCCGCCGGTCTGCAGGGACGCTTTCACTGGCACCGCCTGCAGGGCGGCTGGCGCCTGGACGCCGACCG
>DATFLG010000112.1:0-6258 GCA_035267985.1 Gammaproteobacteria bacterium
GTATTTTCTGCGCCTGATTTCCCGTCATGTCCTGTTGTACACCGAGATGGTCACCACCGGTGCCGTGCTGCGGGGCGACCGGGCACGGCTGCTGGCTTTCGATCCCGCGGAGCACCCCGTGGCCCTGCAGCTGGGAGGCAGCGACCCCCGCGAGCTGGCAGCCGCCGCCCGCATCGGCGCCGACAGGGGCTACGACGAGATCAATCTCAACGTGGGCTGTCCCAGCGACCGGGTGAAGTCCGGCCGTTTCGGGGCCTGCCTGATGCTGGAGCCCGTCCGGGTGGCCGAAGCGGTGGCCGCCATGGCCGCCGCGGTATCGGTGCCCGTGACCGTCAAGACCCGGATCGGGGTGGACGAGCACGACTCCTATGAAGCCCTGCATCATTTCGTGGGCCTGGTGAAGGCGGCGGGCGCCCGGGCCGTGATCGTGCATGCCCGCAAGGCCTGGCTGCAGGGTCTGAGTCCCAAGGAGAACCGGGAGGTGCCCCCGCTGCGCTACGACGTGGTGTATCGGCTCAAGAGGGACTTCCCGGACCTGCCGGTCGTGCTCAACGGGGGCGTCACCCGCCTCGACGGGGCCCTCGGCCATCTCCCTCGTGTCGACGGGATCATGCTGGGGCGGGCCGCCTATCATGATCCCTATCTGCTGGCCCATGCGGACCGGCGGGTCTTCGGCGACCGTCGCGAGCCCCCCGAACGCAGCGCCATTGTCGAAGCCCTCATCCCCTACCTGGAACGGGAGCTGGCCCGGGGGGCGGCCCTGCAGACCATGACCCGGCATGTCCTGGGCCTGTTCCAGGGGGTTCCGGGTGCCCGTGCCTGGCGCCGGCATATCAGCGAGCAGGCCCACCGTCCCGGAGCCGGCCCCCAGATCCTGCGCGAGGCCCTGGGTCGGGTGGCGGAGCGGAGTGCCGCGGGGGCGTCCGGGCCGGGCCCGGGGCCGGCCCCCCGTAAGGCCTGGGCAACCGCCGCGACCAAGCCGTAAAGGCAGGTCCGCGCTCACCGGCCCGTCCGCGGCAGGCAGGCCGCCGACACGCGCAGCGCACCGTGGCCGACTGTGCCCGGAGGCTGGCCCGGCCCCGGCCGGGCGCCGTGGTGTGCACGCTGGCCTGCGTGCTACCTTCACGCGCCAGGGCCACTCACCGGAGAGACGCTTCCATGCACGCCACGCTCCCGCTGCTGACCGAAACCGATTTCCCTGCCCTGCGGCGCGGGCCGCTGCATACCCTGCAGGTGAACCTGGGCTATCGCTGCAACCAGAGCTGCCTGCACTGCCACGTCAATGCCGGGCCCCGGCGCACCGAGGTCATGGATCGGGAGACGGTGCAGGACGTGCTGCATTATCTGGACGCCCGGGGGGTGCAGACCCTGGACCTGACGGGAGGGGCGCCGGAGCTCAATCCCCACTTCCGTTATCTGGTGGGCGAAGCGGTGGCCCGCGGGGTTCATGTGATGGACCGGTGCAATCTCACCATCCTGCGGCAGCCGGGCCAGGAGGACCTGGCGGCGTTCCTGGCCGATCATGGGGTGGAAGTGGTCGCCTCGCTGCCCTGCTATCTGGAGGAGAATGTGGATGCTCAGCGGGGGGAGGGGGTCTACGCACAGAGCCTGCGGGCCCTGCGCGCCCTCAACGACCGGGGCTACGGCCGCCCCGGGAGCGGTTTGCTGCTGAACCTGGTGTACAACCCCCAGGGCCCGGATCTGCCGCCGCCCCAGGCCGCCCTGGAAGCGGACTACCGCCGCCATCTCCAGGACCGTTACGGATTGGTTTTCAATCATCTGTTCACGCTGGCCAACATGCCCATTCAGCGCTTCGGCAGCACCCTGGTTTCCAGAGGCCAGTTCAGCGGCTACATGGAGCGCCTGCGTGCCGCCCACCGGCCGGACAATCTGGAGGGGGTCATGTGCCGGCACCTGCTCAGTGTGGACTGGCAGGGCTATGCTTACGATTGTGACTTCAACCAGATGCTGGGCATCGGGGCGAAGGTCAGGGGGCGCTCGCGGCCGCATCTGCGCGAGTTGCTGGACACGGATCTGAGCGGCAACCCGGTCGCCGTGGCCGATCACTGTTACGGCTGCACGGCAGGCCAGGGATCGAGCTGCGGCGGGGCGCTTTGACGTCCCGGGAGGCCGACCATGGAATGGGTATCCGTTATCGTGCCGACCCTGAACGAGGCCGACTGTATCGTGGCCACGCTCAGTCGGCTGCAGGGGCTGCGCCGGCGCGGTCACGAGGTCATCGTGGTGGACGGCGGCAGCACCGATGCCACACGGGCTCTGGCCGGCCCCCTGGCCGACCGGGTGCTGCGCACCCGGCGGGGGCGGGGGAGGCAGATGCGGGCGGGGGCCGAGGCCGCCCGGGGCACCGTGCTGTGGTTTCTCCATGCCGACACCCTGGCACCGGAGGAGGCGGACCGGCATATCGACCGGGCATTGCAGTGCACGGGGCGGGCCTGGGGCCGGTTCGATGTGGCGCTGCAGGGCCATCATCCCCTGCTTCGGGTGGTGGGCGCCGCCATGAACCTGCGCTCGCGGCTCACGGGCATCGCCACCGGCGATCAGGGCCTGTTCGTGCGGCGGCGGCTCTATGACCGGGTGGGCGGGTTTCCGGACATTGCCCTCATGGAGGACGTGGCCCTCAGCCGCCGCCTGCACCGCCAGGGCCGGCCGGCCTGCCTGCGCCAGCGCCTGATCACCTCCGGGCGGCGGTGGGATCAGGGCGGGCTGATGGCCACCATCTGGCTCATGTGGCGCCTGCGTCTGGCCTATGCCCTGGGGGCCGATCCGGCGGCGCTGGCGCGCCGCTACTCCACCTGAGGCGATGCGCTTTCCCCGGGCGCGCCTGCTGGTGTTTGCCAAGCCCCCCGTGCCGGGAACGGTGAAGACGCGCCTGGCGCCCGTTCTCGGCCCCGCGGGCTGTGCCCGCCTGCAACGGGTCCTGCTGGACCATACCCTGGACAAGGCCGTGTCGGCCCGGCTGTGCCCGGTGGAGCTGTGGTGCACCGACCCGGCCCACCCTGAGCTGCGGGCGTGCGCGGCCCGCCATGGGGCAAGCGTCCATGCCCAGCAGGGCAATGATCTGGGCGCCCGCATGGAGCATGCCCTGTGCGATGCCCTGAGGCGGGCTCCCCTGGCGGTGCTTGTGGGCACCGATTGTCCCGCGGCCACGGCCGATGATCTGGGGGCGGCGTTCGCTGCCCTGGCCGGCGGCCGGGACGCCGTGCTGGGGCCGGCGGAGGACGGGGGCTATTACCTGGTCGGGGCCCGGCGCAGCCACCCGCACCTGTTCCAGGCCATGCCGTGGGGGACGTCCCGGATCCTGGAACGGACCCGGACCCGGCTCAGGGAACTGGGTTGGTCCTGGGCCGAGCTGCCGCTGCGCTGGGACGTGGACCGTCCCGAGGACCTGGAACGCCTGGCGACGGAACGGGACGGACTCGCGGGTTGGAACTATCTCCCCGCGAAGGGCTCAACGGGATAGTGACACCGGCGAAGAGGCGTCGCGGCGGGTTGTAAAGGGGGGCCATGAGAGGCCAGAGCGCAATGTTCCGGGAAGCTTTCAGGCGATGTGATTCCATGATCCGGCTGCTGTTGATGCTCGCTGCCCTGGCGGCTGCCGTGCCGGCCCGGGCCGGCGAACCGGATTTCCCCCACGACGCACCCTGGTTCAACGTGACCCGGGCGCTTACGGGCCACGATCTGCGGGGGCATGTGGTGCTGCTGGACTTCTTCACCCCGGGCTGCATCAACTGCATCCATCTGCTGCCGGAAACCGAGAAACTGGAGGATGAGTTCGGCAAACGGCTGGTGGTCATCGGCGTCAATTCCCCCAAGTTCAAGGCGTCCCGGAACAGCCCGAACATCAGGGGCTTCATTGAGCGCTACCATATCCGTCACCCCGTGGTCACCGATAGCGGCATGGTGCTCTGGAAGCACTACGGTGTGCATGCCTGGCCGACCCAGATACTGCTCGGGCCCGACGGACACGTCGTGGGTCGCTACCTGGGGGAGGGGCACTACCAGGATATCCGCAAGGCGGTGATCCAGACGCTGGCCAAGGCCCGCAAAGCCGGCACCCTGACTGCCGCCAGGCTTCCGTTGAAGCCGGCGATCGCGACCCACAAAGGGCTGCTCCAGCCGGGCAAGGTGGCGGTCGACCCACGGTACGTGGCCGTGAGCGATACCGGCCACAACCGGGTCATCGTCCTGGACCACTCAGGCAAGGTGCTGAGAATCGTCGGAGACGGCCACCGGGGGGCCCGCAACGGGCCTTCCGCCCGGGCCCGGTTCGACGGCCCCCGGGGGCCGGCATTCGTGGGCGGGACCCTCTACGTGGCCGACACCGGAAACGCCCTCATCCGGGCGGTGGACCTGAAGTCCGGGCGGGTGAGCACCGTGGCCGGCAACGGCCGGCGCCGCTACGGGGTGTTCGGCAGCCACCCGGCCCGGGACGTGGCCCTCAACTCGCCCTGGGGGCTGGAGGCGGTCGGTCATGAGCTCTACATCGCCATGGCGGGGGATCATCAGATCTGGAAGCTGGACCTGGCCAAGAGCCGCATCGATCCGTTTGCCGGTGACGGTGGGGAAGGCATCCGCAATGGGGACCGCAGGCGGGCGAGCTTCGCCCAGAGCAGCGGCCTGGCCTTTCACGACGGCGACCTGTACGTGGCGGACCCGGAGGCCTCGGCGGTGCGGCGCATCGACCTGAAGACCGGGGAGGTGCGCACGCTCATCGGCAGGGGACTGTTCACCTTCGGCCTGCGGGACGGGCCGGCGCGAAAGGCGCTGCTGCAGCACGACCAGGGCATCGCCTGGCTCCGCCACCGCCTGTATATCGCCGACACCTTCAACAATGCGATCCGGGTTCTGGATCCGGAGACCCATAAGGTCAGCACGCTCACCAAGGGCCTGGCCCAGCCCGGCGGGCTGGCGGTGCTCGACCCCCACACCCTCCTGGTGGCCGATACCAACGCCGACCGGATGGTTGCGGTGGATGCCCACAGCGGCGCAGCGGCGCCCGCCATGGCTGGACCATCACCGGTCTGCGGGTAAGCGGGGTCAGATCCCAATTTTCTCTAATATTAGAGAAAATTGGGATCTGACCCCGGTTTTCCCAAATGGCCCCACGTCTGCTATACGTTTTACGAACTGTTTCGGAATCCCGAAGGACCGTGGCGGCACTGGCTTTGGTCCACCAACGCGGCTCCCGGGGGATTCTCGAATGGATTCTGGTCCTTTCGCCATTTGGCACCGCAATCGGGAAAGCCCGCATCGAGGGGGCACTGCCATGGATGATTCCTGCCGCAAGCTGCTTGCAGGCGCCTTGGAAAAGCACAGGCTCTGCACTGAAACTGTTGCCGATGTAAATGAAAAACAGGAAATTCTTCGCCAGCTGGTGGAGGTCGAGGAAAAAGCATGGTCGGAATCTGCACTGGAGGTGGAGAACCGGCCCATGATCTATCGGCATCTTCTGTCGCACCTGGACGATCTCGGGCTGGTGGAGGAACGTTACAGTGCCTGCGAGCATGACTACCTCAAGGCCATCGCCGCCCAGAGGTACGCAGAGCTCCTTGGAACCGTGGACGATATGGCCATGCTCATGGAGCTGGCCGTGCGGGCCAATCCGGGGCTGCGGTCCTTCGTGATTCTGCGCCTGCAGGAAAAGTTGCCCATGGCGCTCGAGAAGGTGTCCGCGCAGGACATCCCAAAATGGTTTCTGCACTTGCTGGCCCAGCCCCACGAGGTCTCGAACTTCCTCTCCCAGGCAAGCTGCCGGGCCGTGATGGACAAGGTGGAGGTGCTGCTGGCAGCCTAGCCGGCTGCTGAAAAACGGCCTGCCAGGGGCCGCAGGGACGCGCCGCATCATTGCACAGGCACGCAGGTGCGTGAGCAGTGGAGCGCGCCGTGGACATGTGCCGCGGCGAAGTGAGTTGAAAAGGGCCGGGGATGGGCGGTTTCAATATCCAGCCAGCCGGGCTGTCCCGGGCGGAGGCCGCCGCGGCCCAATGGGACGGCGGCGATTCCCGGCGTGCACCGGATCTGCTGCCCCGGGCGGTTCCGTGGCCTGCCCGTCGCCTGCTGATGGAGCGCGCGTCCGCCCAGCGCATCAAGGATGGTCGAATGCTGCTGTGGATTATCGGTTTCAGTCTGCTGGGCAGCATCGGTGCGCTCCTGGCGGCGGCCCTGTTCCTGCTTTTCCCGGCGGGTATCCGGCAAGTGCTGCTCCCCCATCTGCTCAGTTATGCCACCGGCACCCCT
>DATFLG010000113.1:0-3654 GCA_035267985.1 Gammaproteobacteria bacterium
CGTGCTCTCCGCCGTCACCCAGGGTGACAGTCTGGCCTGGACCTGCGGCTCCACCACCCTGTCAGGGAAATACCTGCCCAGCAGTTGCCGCTGAGCCGTGCAGCCGGATGGACCCGCCTTTATCATGAGCAAAGCGCCATCGAGCAACGCGGCACCGTCCATCCCTGCTCTCGGCAGCCGACCGGCACTGGTGGGGGGGGTGGGTATTCTGCTCGCCCTGGTATGTATGGTTGTCCTCACAGCGGTCTTGTACTGGCCCGGCGTCCACGGCGGCTTCGCCCTGGACGACTATCCCAACATCGTGAACAACCCGGCGGTCCATCTCTCCGACCTGCGGCCGGACTCCCTGCTGGCGGCGGCGTTCTCGTCCCACGCCGGCATCCTGGGCCGGCCCCTGAGCCTGCTCAGCATCGCCCTGAACGAATACTTATGGGGTCCGGGACCCTACTCCATGAAAGCGGTCAATATCGCCGTTCATGCCTGCAACGGGCTGCTGGTGTATGCCGTCGCCGCCTTGATCCTGCTGGCCTGGGGCAGACGGTTCCGGCCCGAGCTGGACAAGAGGCTGATCCAGTGGACCGCCGTGGCCATGGCGACCGCCTGGCTGGTGCTGCCCATCAATCTCACCGCCGTGCTGTACGTGGTGCAGCGCATGACCAGCCTGGCGGGGATGTTCACCCTGGCCGGCATCGCCCTGTACCTGTGGGGCCGGCTGCGCATGCTGGACGGCAAAGCCGGGCTGTGGATGGCGTGGACAGGCATCGTGGCCGGCGGCGCACTGGGCGTTCTGGCCAAGGAGGTCGCCGCTCTGCTGCCACTGTACGCCCTGGTGATCGAATGGACCCTGTTCCGGTTCGCCGGTGCGGATGGAGGCCGGGATCGGCGCCTGTACTGGCTCTATGGCACCGTGCTGGCCCTGCCCGCCCTGGTGGGCCTGTTCTGGGTGGTCCCCGGCAGGATCGGGCATAACGCCTATGCCGGGCGCACCTTCACCCTGGGCCAACGCCTGCTCACCGAACCCCGGGTGCTGCTGGACTACATCGGCTGGACCCTGGTGCCCAATCCCCACGCCCTGAGCCTGTACCACGACGACTACCGGGCCTCCCGGGGGCTGCTGACCCCCTGGACCACTCTGTCGTCCCTCCTGGGGATGCTGGGTCTGCTGGCCATCGCCCTCTGGCAGCGCCGGCGCCGCCCCCTGGTGAGCCTCGGAATTCTGTGGTTCTTCGCCGGGCAGCTGCTGACAGGCACCGTCTTCAACCTGGAACTGGTGTACGAACACCGCAACTACCTGCCCAGCATCGGCCTGCTGTTGGCGCTGGTTTCAGTGATTGTCCTGGAGCCGCCGTTGCAGCGCATGGCCTTAGCCCGCCGGGCCCTGCTGGGGGGACTCATCGTCCTGTACGCAGCGGTCACCGGCCTGCGGGTCCATCAGTGGTCCGATCCCCTGCGCTTCGCAGCCGTCTCGGCGGCCGAGCATCCGGCCTCCCCCCGGGCCACCTATGCCCTGGGCAGGCTCTACTCAAGCCTGGTGGACGGCCCCGATTCACGCTTCCTGACCCTGGCCAACCGGGCCCTTGAAAAGGCCGCTGCAGTACCCGATGCCGGTATTCTGCCCGAGCAGGGGCTGCTGCTGACGAACGCCAAATACCATCAGCCCCTGAAGGCCGCCTGGTGGGAAAACATGCGGGCCAAGCTCCGGAAGCGCCCCGCCTCGGCCCAGGACGCCAGCGCCCTCAGCGCCCTGGTCTACTGCCAGCTCCGCGAACAGTGCGCTTTTCCCACGGATCACATGGTGTCAATCCTCGTCACTGCCATGACGCGCAACCCCGCCAACCCGGACTTCGTCGCCATCTACGGCAACTATGCCCTTAATGTCCTGCACGACCCGCCCCTGGCCCGGCGACTGATGGTGAAGGCGACCCGCATGGCCCCGGCGACCGCCCAGTACCGGATCAATCTCATCAAGCTGGACATCTTTCTCGGGCGCCATGAAGACGCCCGCCACGAAATCCACCGGCTCAGGAAACTGAACCGCTTCGGCCACCTGGACGAGACCCTGAGGCGCATGCACCGGCGTCTGGAGCGGGCCCGGAATGCCGCGCACGCACCCGGTGCCCACCCGTCCTCCAACCCCGGGCACGCGCCCCCGAGGCTCGGAGCCCGGCCGTGAGCCTGTTCCAGGACCTGTCCGACTGGAAACCTACGGGTCCCGCCGCCATAGCCCTGGCAGTGGTGCTGGTCGCCGCCTGGTTGGTCTACGCCCCCGGCCTGAGCGGCGATTTCCTGTTCGACGACTGGGTGAACCTGCCCCCCCTGGGGGCCTTCGGGCCGGTGGACAACTGGCACACCCTGGTCACCTACCTGCTCAGCGGCATCGCCAGCGCCACCGGGCGGCCGCTGGCCATGCTGAGCTTCCTCATCGATGCCAACAACTGGCCGGCGGCACCGGAACCGTTCAAATACACCAACGTGATGATCCAGCTCCTGAACGGCGTCCTGCTCGCCTGGCTGACGTTCAAGCTGGCCCGGCTGCTGAAGGTGGACAGGGGGCGGGCCGCCTGGGCCGCGGTGCTGAGCGCCGGCCTGTGGCTGCTGCATCCGTTGATGGTGTCCACCACTTTGTTCGTGGTCCAGCGCATGGCCATGCTCGCCGCGACCTTCGTGTTCTCGGGCCTGCTGTGCTACCTGTACGGCCGGCGGCTGCTGCTGGAGAACCGGGCACGGGCCGGCTATCTGTGGATGAGCGCAGGCGTCGGCCTGTGCGGGCTGCTGGCCGCCCTATCCAAGGAAAACGGCGCCCTGCTTCCCCTGTTCGTGATCATCATCGACGGCTTCGTGCTGGAGCAGCCCGGGAGCGAGCTGCGCATAAGCCGGCCGTTGCCCGGCTGGCGGCTGTGGAGAGCGGCGTTTGTCTATCTTCCCCTGGGCCTGCTGGCCGGATACCTGCTGTGGCAGATCCCGGGGATGCTGCACAACTACGCCGATTACCGGGATTTCACCCTCGGCGAACGACTGCTGACCGAAGCCCGCATACTGGTCCACTACCTCTATGTGCTGTTGGTCCCCCGCGCCTACACCGCGGGACTGTTCAACGACAACATCACCCTGTCCACCGGCCTGTTCCATCCCTGGACTACCCTGCCCGCCAGCGCGCTCATCGCAGGTCTGCTGGTCCTGGGGTGGCGCACGCGCCGGCGCTATCCGGCCCTGGGCCTGGCCATCTTCTTCTACTTCGGCGGCCAGCTGCTGGAATCCACCTTCGTTCCCCTGGAGCTGTATTTCGAGCACCGCAATTATCTGCCGGCCGCCCTGCTGTTCTTCCCCCTGGCCCTGTGGGTCGTCACCGGGCCCCGCCTGTCCAACCGCAGCCGGACACTGATCGGCGCGCCGCTCCTGGGCCTGCTGGCCGTCCTTACGTGGTCCCGGGCCAGCCTGTGGGGCCATCCCTTCCAGCAGGCGATCGTGTGGGCCCGGGAAAACCCCCGCTCGCCCCGGGCACAGACCACACTCAGTCTCCACCTCATGCATCGGGGGGAGTATGCCGCCGCTGCCGTTATCCTGGAACGGGTTGCCCGTTCCCATCCGGACGACATCATGGTGCAGCTGAACCTGCTGAACGCCCGCTGCGCCCAGGGCGGTATCCGTCCCAAG
>DATFLG010000114.1:0-5141 GCA_035267985.1 Gammaproteobacteria bacterium
TCGACAGCCGCGCAGCGCGATTTCCCGTCGGCCGTCCGCAGCAGCTCCTGGGCCACCACGCCGCAAAGGGATGTGGACAGCATGGTGCGGATGTAGGGCTCCTCTCCCGGGGGGAACACGTTGATGATGCGGTCGATGGCCGAGGCCGCACTGTTGGTGTGCAGGGTGGCCAGCACCAGCACGCCCATTTCCGCCGCCGTCACTGCCAGGCTGATGGTTTCCAGGTCCCGCATCTCCCCCACGAGGATCACGTCCGGATCCTCCCGCAGGGCCGAATGCAGGGCATCGGCGAACCCCGCGGTATGGGTGCCGAGCTCACGCTGGCTCACCAGGCAGCTCTTGTTATGATGAAGGAATTCGACCGGGTCCTCCACCGTGATGATATGGCCTTTGCGCTGCTGGTTGATGGCGTCGATCATGGCCGCCAGGGTGGTGGACTTGCCCGAGCCCGTGGGGCCCGTGACCAGGATCAGCCCCTTGCGCTGGCGTACGAAGGTGTTGAGCACCGCGGGCAGGCCCAGTGCCTCCAGGGACTGGATGGCCGTGGGAATGAGGCGGAAGACCGCACCGATGCCGTCCAGGTGACGGAAGACATTGACCCGGAAGCGGGCCCTGCCTTCGAGCTCGTAGGCGAAATCCACTCCATAGCCCGCCTCGAACGCCTCCCGGTCCGGTTCGGGCATGATCTCCCACAGCAGATCCCCGGTCTCCTCGGTGGTCAGCTCCCGGTATTTGACCGGGAAAATGTCCCCGAGGAGCCGGACCCGGGGTGGATTGCCCGAAACCAGGTGCAGATCCGAGCCGGACTGCTTGACCAGCAGATCGAGAAAGGCGTCGATACGGCTCACCCTGTCCTCCTGAATACGACTTCCTAGCCCACTGTCAGGTTGACCGGCGGCAACAGCTCCGGGTCGGTGACGAAGCGCTGGAACTGCTTCTTGTCGGTGGCGTGCAGGTAGGCGTCGTCCGGGTCGATTTCCTTGCGCTGCACGGCCTCCAGCAGAGCCTGGTCCATGAGCTGCATGCCGGCGCCTTTTCCTGTCTGGAGCACGGAGGGGATCTGGAATACCTTCCCGCCCATGATCAGATTGGCGATGGCCGGCGTGTTCACCAGCACCTCCACCACCGCCTTGCGGTGGCGCCCGTCGGCGGTGCGGACCAGCTTCTGGCTCACCACCCCGTGCAGGTGCTGGGCCAGGAAGTGCGCCGCCTGGCCCTTCTGCTGGGTGGGCACGGCGTCGACAATGCGGTCCAGGGTCTTGGTCGCCGAAGTGGTGTGCAGGGTGGCGAGCACCAGATGGCCCGTCTCGGCGGCGGTCATGGCCATGGAGATGGTTTCGGGATCACGCAGCTCGCCGACAAGGATCACGTCCGGGTCTTCCCGCAGGGCCGCGCGCAGCCCCTGGGAAAAGGATTCCACGTGGGTACCCACTTCCCGCTGCACCACCAGGGAGCGCTGGCTGTGATGGACGTATTCGATCGGGTCCTCCAGGGTGATGATGTTCAGGCGTCGGCGGGCGTTGAGACGGTCGATCATGGAGGCCAGGGTGGTGGATTTGCCCGTGCCCGTCGCGCCGGTGACCAGGATCATGCCCTGGTGGGCGTCGGTGAGCCGTTCCAGGACGGCGGGCAGCCCCAGCTCGGCGAGGCCCGGTATGGTCGCCGGAATCAGCCGGAACGTGGCGCCTATCCCGCCCACCTTGCGGTAGAGGTTGACGCGGCAGCGGCCGACCTCTTCGTGGTAATACGAGAAGTCCAGATCCTGGCCGGCCTCGAAGCTGCGACGCTGGGCGTCGGTCATGATCTCCTGGACCAGGTCCCACAGCTCGTCCGCCGTCAACTCCCGGAACTTGATCGGCACCAGCTCTCCGAGCAGGCGCACCAGGGGCGGGGAACCCACCGCCAGGTGGATGTCCGAGCCCCCCTGGTCCCGGCCGAGCTGGATGAAGGCGTTGATCCTGGCCATCAGTGCGGGTTCTCCGCGATTGCCGCCAGATCGCACCTGAGCTGCTCGAAGCTCTGGTAACGTGCGTCCGGGTCCACCGCCATGGCTTTCATGATGGCCGCATCGAGCGCCCCGGGCAGGTCCGGGTTCAGGCTGCAGGGCGGTTCGGCCTTGCCCTCCACATGCTGGAACAGGACCGCCATGGAGTCCTCGCCCTGGTACGGCGTGCGCCCCGTGAAGATCTCGTACATGCTCGTACCCAGCGCATAGATGTCGGTGCGTGAATCGATGGCGCGCCCCCGCACCTGCTCGGGCGCCATGTAGCTGGGCGTGCCCACCAGTATTCCCGTCTTCGTCAGGCGCGAATCGTTCTGGCTGGCCGCCGCCGCGAGGCCGAAGTCCACCACCTTCACCAGGGCCTGGTCGTCGATCAGGATATTGGCGGGCTTGAGATCCCGGTGGACCACGCCGGCCGTCTGGGCCGCGCTCATGCCGCTGCACACCTCGGTGACGATCTTCAGGCCGCGCTGCAGCTCCAGCGGCCGGTGGTCCTTGAGCTCATCGGCCAGGGAGTGGCTGGGAAAGTACTCCATGGAGATGGCGCAGGAGCGCCCGAAGCTGACGAAATCGTAGATCCGGATGACATTCTCGTGGGTCGTGCGGCGCGCATAGCGCAGCTCGTGCACGAAGCGCTCGATCATGCTGCGGTCGGAGGCGAAGTGCGGGCTGATGAATTTGAGAATGATCTCGTCACGCACCATGGTGTCCTCCACCAGCATGACGACTCCGAAGGCGCCTTCCCCGACCTTGCGGATCACCCGATAGCGATCGGCCAGCATGGTACCGGCCCGCAGCTCCGAGGGGTCCACGGTGCCGCCGCGGGAGCTTGCCGGGGACAGATCCACCATCAGCGTCTCGGCGCTGTCACCCGGATCCTCACCGGCGCCGACGCCGGGCTGGGGGGCGGACGGCGGCCGATGCTCGGCAATGAGGGTGCGCGCCGTGTCCTGGGCGATCATGCTCACCTCCGGATCGGCGGTGCCCGCCAGCTCGGTGAGGGCGGCCTGGACGGCATCGGCCTGCTCCACGCTGGTGAGGGTGCGCAGGGCCCGCACCGCCTCCTTGCGCACCCCGGCATCCTCGCGCTTGAGCTGGGCGACGATCGGCTCGACCGCGCGGGAATCCCCCAGCGCCGCCAGGGCCCGTATCGCCACCCGGGCGCCGCGCTCGTCGCCGCCCATCAGCTCCAGCAACGGCGCCACCGCCCGGGTATCCCCCAGGGCGCCGAGCGCGTCGGCGGCCCGCTCGCGCACCCACCAGTCCTCGTCCCCCAGGGCCCCCACCAGATGATCGAAGGCGCGCTGGTCCTTGCTGGTGTTGAGGATCTCCACCGCAGTGCGCCGCATGAACTCGTCCGGATCGCCGATCAGGCTCAGCACGGCATCGAACACCTTGGGGCCGCCGATCTTGCCCAGGGCATCGGCTGCCCGCACCTTCACCCACCAGTCGGCGTCGCGCAGGGCGTTGAGCAGGTCCTTGATGGCCCGCTGGTCGCCGACCTCGTTGAGCACTTCCACCGCGGCCCGGCGCAGGTATTCCGACTCGTCCTGCAGCAGCGTGATCAGGTGCTTGACGGTATCGGGATGGCGCAGCGCCACCAGGGTCTCGATGGCCTTGGTCTGCACGGTCATATCCGGATCGGCCAGCAGCTGGCATACCGGTGCCACGGGCACCGCCATGCCCAGCCCGGCCAGCCCTTCCAGGGCCGCCTGGCGCACCGCCTTGTTGGGGTCCGCCAGCAGCCGCACCAGGGTGTCCCGGGCGGTCTCACCGGGAAACCGGGCCAGCAGTTCCGCGACCCGGGCCCGCACCAGCGGGTCGGGGCTGGCGGTCTTATCCGCCAGAGCCGGCGCCAGGTCGGGGGTGGCCGCCTCGGCCAGCAACTGAAAGAGGCCCGGGCGGGTCCGCCCCGGCACCTTGTCCAGCAGGCTCAGCAGCCGGCGCACATCCAGCCGCGCCCGGTGGACCTTCAGGACCCGGGCGATCAGGGCGGCGGGCGCCTCGGGCTGCTCCAGCAGATCCAGCAGGCGGTTGGGGTCGTAGCGCGTGGACTTGGCCAGCGCCCGGGCGGCGCCCTCGGCGGCTCCGGGCTCAGCGCCCGTGAGCGCCTCGAGGTAGGCAGGCAGGGTCCTGTTGTCCAGCAGGCTCACCAGCAGGGCGTCGATCACCGCCGTATGCTCCACATCCGCCACGGCGGACAGGAGCCTGGGAATCGCCGGGGCGCCGATCTGCTTGAGGGTCTGGGCGGCATTGCGGGTTTCCGGGGTGGTGGCAGCCCCGGCGGCCACCAGGGTCGCCACCGCCTTTCCGGCCTTGTATCCGTCCAGCAAGCTCATGCGTCCTTTCCGTCTCCTGCCATCGCGCCGACCTAGGCCGGTCCGGTGTCGCCGGCGGGCTCTGGTGCGCTGACCCGGATGATATAGGATTTGTTGACCAGACAGGCGGTCCGGGCATCCGGAAAAATACGCAGAAAGCGTTCCTGCTTGCGGTTGAGGTAGTCGAACAGGCGGGCCCGGTCGGGCGCCAGGGGCTCGCGCACAATGCCGTCGATCAGCGAGCCGTCCATCATGTGCAGCTGGCAGGGCAGGGACACCACTCCGGGCAGGTCGGCCTCCACCTCGGCGGTATACTCCACCCGGATGACCGCCGAGCGGTGATAGAAGCGCACCTCCTCGGGATCCGAGCGCCTCACCGCCAGAAAATCATCCTCCCCGTTGAGAACCTCCGCCGGCGTCTCCGGCCCCGCATGGCTGACACTTTGCTGGCGCAGGAACATCTCGCCCACCACCCGGCCTTCCGGATGCACCCAAAACGTCACTTCCGTCAGGGACTTGGGAACACGCAGTCGTTCGTCGGACACTGTCATCACCCCGGCTTCGTGCATGAGGGGTCGTCCGGGCGCAAGCGCTCTCGTGATTGACGATCACCCGTCGTATGGTAATGCTCGACAAAAAGTATTTCTTATAACCAGTTCATATACTAGATTTAAATGCGACCGCCCACCCCGGTTGGCCCGCTGTCCGCACCGGTGTCTTCCTGTATACCCCAAGATAAGGATGCAATGACAGTGCCATCGCCCCCCACGCCGTTGACAGGGAACGTTAACCAACCCCTCGGTGTGGCGTCAACGAAGCGG
>DATFLG010000115.1:0-8205 GCA_035267985.1 Gammaproteobacteria bacterium
CGACCGGCGTGTTCAGCCAGTACGACAACGCAGACCGGGCCTACCTGCAGCTGTGCTACGTCTAGTGACCCGTCAGCAGATCCGACAGGGGCAGGCGCACTGAACGGGCTGTGGGAGCCGGGCCGGCGCCGATGCGGCCGAAGAAGAACACCCGGTCGGCGGCCTCCTCCCCCACGAGTGCCCGAAAACGCCCCGCGATGGCTTCGGCCCGGGCCGCCCCCTCCGCGTCCTGCGTGAACGGCACACCATCGCGGACGTAACCGTGGAATATGACGGGCGTCATCTGGGGCTGCAGGTACAGGCCCAGCCGGGTGGCCTCCAGCCAGAAGCGCTGCATGGCGCCGCCGGCGGCCACGAAGTCATCCACGGAGGCGGGCGCCTGCGGGGCCACCAGCGCAAAGTGGGCGGCACACGCGATTCCCGGAATCAGCTCCAGCTCCAGGCGGGGCAGCAGCGTCCCGCCCAGGTACCGGTTCAGGAAGGCAATACGCTCCCAGCGCGCCATGGCCCAGCGGGTGAGCCGAAGGGTCAGGGGATCGAGCCCGATAGCCGCCGCCGGCATGCGGTCCCGGCTCAGGGTGGACTCCCAGTCGATGACGTCCCGGTGGACCGCAAAGGCCTCGGGCAGGGTCAGGCGCAGCCCTGCATTGCGGAAATTCAACGCGCTGGCGGCCAGCCTCTCCCGGACGGTGGCAAACCAGACGACGCCGTACCCGGCCCCGACCGCCGCTTCCAGGGCCGCGCGCTGGCGCCCCGACAGCGCACGCATGGACATGGCCCGGCGTTGCACGGCACGCACCGGGATATAGGGCGCCCGCGGATCCGGCCGCTGCCCGGCATCCGGGGTCAGTTCCACATCGAAGGTGGGGCGGTCCTCGGGCGAGTCGGGCCGGCGCCGGGCCTGAGCCCGCATCCCGTGGCTGGAGGCGGCCAGGCGAACGGTCTCCAGCAATCCCCCCAGGGCCAGCTGGCTGGCATGACCGTGGAGGTCGTAGACACAGTGGGCCCGGGTGTCCCGGCCGTGAATGACGAACTCATGCTCGCCGGTGATCTCGAACCGCCACGGCTGCGTGTTGTCTCCGCTGGGCGCCCAGCGGGCCAGCTCCAGCACCTGCTCCACGGTACCGGCCGGCGCCGTCGCCGGCGCGGCCTGACCACTGCCGCCGGCCGCCATGCGGGCCAGCTGGCGGCGGGCAATGGCCAGCCCGGCCCGCTGCAGGGGATGCCGGTTCCCGCCCGGACGCCAGGTGCGCACCAGCCGGTTGCGATAGGCATCGAAGTGCAGCCCCCAGGGCGCGGCCACCACCTTGCCCCGCCCCAGCAGGATCTTCAGCACCTGGGTGGCCGCCACGCCGGCGCACAGCTCACAGGCCATGGGCGTGGAGGGACCGCGATGGCGGGCAAAGTCCACAGCCGCCGGGTCCACCAGATAGCGCCGCTGCAACATGGCGGGAGAGAGCCCGAGCAGGAACCGGATGAGCTGCTCGTCCTCGGACTGGCCTTCCAGCCGGAAATATGCCTCGAACCCCATGCGGCCCGGAAGAAAATTGAGCAGGGCCACGCCCATCCCCAGGGGGGCGGCGGTCACTGCCGGGATGCCCCGGGCCTCGCAGGCCTGGAAGACGGCGCGCCGCGCCTGTACCGCGAAGAAATCGAGCCCGTCCACATAGACGTCGACACCGTCGAGAAAGTCGCCGACGTTGTCCCGATTGACGCCCTCGGGGAAGATGCGCACATCGAGGGTGGGATTGATGTCCCGGCCCAGGGCCGCGATGACATCCGCCTTGGGCCGGCCCAACGTGGACACGGCGGCACCGGCCTGGCGATTGAAGTTGGCCAGCTCGAACCGATCGAAATCCGAAACCGTGAAAGCCCCGATGCCCAGCCGGGCCAGGGTCAGAAGATGGCTGCCGCCCACGCCGCCCAGGCCGGCGATCGCAACCCGCTTGCTGCGAAGAATGGCCTGCTCATGGCCGGTTACCCAGCCGACGTTGCGCGCAAACGCCGCCTGATAGTCGAATGCGTCCTGCATGGGCTCCAGCCAGTGGGCGCCGGGCTCACGCTCCTCCGGTCGCCGCCAGATCGTGCCGAATGTCGTCGAGCAGCGCCCGCATCTCGGGGTCGAGGTGGCGGAACAACCGCTCCCGCGTGATGTAGAACGCCGCGCGCTCGCCGTGGTAGTCCACCACGTCTCCCGCCTGGCGGAATTCGAATCCGAACCGGCGCAGATGACGGGCCAGACGCGGTTCCATCATAGCAAATACCCCGTCCAGACCGGCCTCCAGACCGATGGCCGCCGCCGCCAGGTACAGGCCCACGGCGATATAGGGAAACTGGCGGTGGCCGCCCGCATCCCCCGTGGACGGACCAGCCTCGCCCCCGGGCAGGGTGGAGTCACCCTTGCGGCGCCGGAAGGAGGAAGGCACCGCGAGCCTGGAAATCTCCCCGAACGTCCCGCGCCGCGGGAGGACCGTGTCCTGCACCCAGTCGTGCAGGCTGGCGCGGCAGCAGCTTTCGAACGGCAGCAGGGCACCGGGCTCTTCGGGATCGGTCATGACCAGACGCACGCACCCCGCGTACTGCTGGCTGGGGGTGTGCCACAACAGACAATGCCGGGACCGGGCATCGAAGGCGTCCCGTTCGAAACCGTCGGCGAAGTCCTCGGCGCGCTCGTAGCGCAGCTCCTCGCAGTAGACCTGATAGCGGATCCGGTGGACGCGGGCCTGCAATGCCGGACTGTCTGCGGCCACGACCCGGAAATAGTGGTGAAAGGCGTGAGTGAGGGAGGGGGTTACGCTGGCGTTGATCATGATACGGCTCCCGGCCGTGTGGCCTGCCCTAGGTGGAGATCGGCCGACTTTGCCCAGCCTTTACAGGAAAAAGCGCGGTGCCGCTCCCTGGGGTCCCGGGCGCCAGCAGACCTGTCGCCAATCGGCCACAGGTTTGACGCCGCCGATTCAACGGCTTGCCCGTCACCCGGCATAATCTGTCGCCCCATGGCGACGCAATCGCCGACGCGGACCGTCGATCCCACGGAGCCAGAGAGGCAGACAGATCGCAGGTTGTTGTTATTTCTATCTTTATAGAAAGTGGCATAAAACTCGCCTATGGAGGCGGGAGCCCACTCCGGGATCCGGAGGGACGACTCCTGTATCATAGGCAACCGGATAGCACGCGCGGCCAACACCGTTTTGTGACCGCCCTCCCACTTCCCCGGTGGGCAGTTTGGTACTTTGTCACAGAACCGTTAACCGACACCTCCGCGCCTGGGGTGCCGGCGGCGGCGGGCATACCGTAGCGGCGGATCCTGGCATCCGCGGATCCTCACCGGGAGTGAGCATGTTCGACACCCATTTCGAGGCCATCCTAGCTGACACCGACCACGCACGACGCATCCACTACCAACTCCGCTATCAGGTCTACTGCCTGGAAACCGGCTTCGAGGACCGGAACCGGTTTCCAGACGGCGAAGAAAAGGACGAATGGGACGATCGGGCCATCCACTTCCTGGTCAGGGTACGAGCCACCGGCGACTGGGCCGGCGCGGTGCGGGTCGTGCTGCCCAATCCTGAAGGCCTGCCCGTGGAGCGCACCTGCCAGCTTGATCCCGCCACGCGCCCCGGTGTCCTGGACCGCCCGGTCGGGGAGATATCACGTCTGTGCGTGCTGGATCGCTACCGGCGGCGCATCCCCCGGGTCGCGAAGCTCTGTGGAATCGACCACCTCTATCGCGACGGCCCCCAACGCCAACCCGGGCCCATCATCCTCCTGGGCCTGCTGCGGGCCGCCGCCCACTACACCCAGAAGTGGGGCATCGACGCCTGCTACCTGCTGACCACACCGGGACTGGCGCGGATGCTCAACCGCTGGAACATCCAGCTGGAACCGGCGGGGGCCAAAACCAACCATCGAGGCGAGCGCTACCCGTTCCTGGCAGACCTGGGCAAGGGGCGCGAGCGGGTCAAGTCCTGCTCCAGCGCCATCGCCGAGATGCTCAGCCGGGAGCCCGCCTACCGGCGGTTTTCGGAACTGGCCGGGGACGAATCGGACCGGCGGCCCGCCACGGCCTGAGGGCGCCGCCCGCTCACCACGACCCGTGATGCGGACACAGCCGGGGCTCAGCCGGCGATAATCCTCCCGTCCTCGATGCGCACCAGCCGGTCGGCCATCTCCATGACCCGTGGATCGTGGGTCGAGAAGATGAAGGTGGTGCCCTTATCCCGGTTGATGGTGCGCATGAGCTGGAGGATGCTCTCCCCGGTGGCATGGTCCAGATTGGCCGTAGGTTCATCGGCCAGGACGATGCTGGGCCGGGCGATGAGCGCCCGGGCGATGGCCACCCGCTGGCGCTGTCCGCCGCTGAGCTGGTTGGGACGATGCCGGGCGACGTCCTGGACACCCACCAGGTCCAGGTAGCGCAGCACCCGTTCGTTGCGCTTTTGCTTGTCGAAACGGAAATGCAGCAGCGGATACTCCACATTCTCGGCGGCGGTGAGCACCGGGAGCAGATTGAAGGTCTGGAAAATGAATCCGATCTTGCGTGCCCGCAGGTCGGCGAGCTGGTCCGGCGTCTGCCCGCTGACATCCTGGCCGTCGATGGAGACCGTCCCGCTACTGGGCGTATCGATGCAGCCGATCAGGTTCAGCAGGGTGGACTTGCCGCTGCCGGACGGCCCGGCAATGGCCAGGAACTCCCCCGACTCCACGGTAAGGCTGATATCCTCCAGCGCCCGGACCTGTTGCTGCCCCAGGGCATAGTCCTTGGAGACCTGTTCGACCGACACGACAACGGGCATTGGGCAGTTCCGCTCCCTGAGGGCTCGTGGCATCCTAGTCGAAACACCGCATTGCAACAACAGCACGGGTCGCCGTGGAGCCGGTTGAAACGGCACCTTCCACCCTGTTGATCGAGAGAGGCACCATGAGGCTGAGTCCCCGTCTGCGTCCACTGCCGCTCGCCCTGTGTGCGGCCGTCTTCACGCTTGTCCTGGCACGACCGGCGGGCGCTGCGGAAACGCGTCCCGACCCGGCCCGGATTGTCGCCCGGGCGGACCATATCCGGTTTCCGCCCGAGGGATTCCAGGTCAATGTCACCATCACCTCCACCAGCCCCGGCTACGACCCGGATGTCCGCAGATACCAGATCCTGTCAAAAGGCAATGACCGCACGCTGGTGATGACCACCTACCCGCCCATCGACCGGGGTCAGACCCTGTTGATGCGGGACAAGGACCTGTGGGTGTTCATGCCCAATGTCTCCCAGCCCATTCGTCTGCCCCTGTCCCAGCGCCTCACCGGCCAGGTGGCCAACGGCGACCTGGCCCGGGCCAACTTCACGGGCGACTACACCGCCAAGCTGCTGCGCACGGACACCATCGACGGGCGGCCGTACTATGTCCTCGAGCTGACGGCGGTCAACCGCAGTGTCACCTACCACCGGGTCCTGTACTGGGTGGACAAGGCCAACTACCGGCCCTACAAGGCGGAGTTCTTCACCCTCTCCGGCCGCAAGCTCAAGATCTGCCGTTACGAGGACTACCGCACCCTGGCCGGGCGCAAACGGCCCACCCGGCTGGTGATGCGCGATGCCCTGCGCCAGGGCCGGCAGTCGGTGATGACCTACAGCCATATGCGGCTGCGCAACCTCCCCGACAAGTATTTCTCCAAGGACTATCTCAAGAAGCTCCAGTAAGGCCAATGGCGCCTTCGCCCCCGGAACCCCCGGCTCTGTCAATAAACTTTACAGGCTTTCTTCGGGCACCCACGGTCTGCCCGGGGGTTCTCCGTAAGCGGATGAATCTTTTTGCCAATTTGACACTCCCTTGGCAAAGGCACGAGATATGCAAATTTGATTGTTGGAGTCATTAGGGACTCAGGATCAGAAGTTACCAGGGAGGAATCTGATCATGACTGTGCGTCGCTTTCTCGGCCTGATCGCCGCAATGCTGTTGCTGGCCGTCGCGTTGCCCGGCCGGGCCGCCACCGGCATCCTCACCCCTGACGTGGACAACGACGTCTTCTTCTACAACTTCGAGAACGTCTTCGACGCCAACGGCCAGTACAAGGCCCCGGGGACGCCCCTGGTGGTCGGTGACCATATCGTCGGGATCATCAGCGTCCAGAACATCACCTCCATCTCCGGCGACACCTTCTATTCGGGCCCGCAGAACCAGCTCAGCGGCGTGTTCGCCCAACGGGTGGAGGCCATCTATCCCAAGGGCAGCGACCCCTACGACCCGAATTTCGTGGAAGAGCCGCACGTGGTGCTCGGCCCACCGACGATCCACGATTTCTGCCGCGGCAGTGACTGTTTCACCCTGAATTTCAGCGGCGATGAAATGATGGCTCTGTACCGCCAGAGCGGGCCGGATACCACGCCGTTCCATTACAACGGCCCCATGGCCTCCGACGTGGCGGTGGCCACCGACGGGGACCTGTGGCTGACCCTGGGCTACGACAGCGTGGATGGCACCTACGGCAACCCCGACGACACGGGGTACTTCTATGCCCATACTGACGGCGTGTTTCCGCCCCCGGATCATGCCTTCGCCGGGCTGAACGCCATCATCAACAACACCGGCTATGCCCTGGCCGGGCTCAACGACATCAACGAGAACGAAGTGGGGGGCACCCTCCTGATGAACGACGTGGTGCTCACCTCCGAGCTCGAAGGCAATCCCTATGCGGACACCCTGGGCGGCAACTCGCCGTGGCAGGTGCGCAGCAACGACCCGGCCACCCTCCATCCCACCACCCAGGCACCCCTGGCCTGCCGGGTCACCGGCGGCGGCGTGGACACCAGCGGCAGCTGGGACGGCACCCTGGCCAGCGCCAAGGGGGAATCCGACAACGGGGGCACGGACCGCTACCAGTTCGGCGGCCAGGCCGGCGCCAACACCGCCCTGCCCCCCCAGCCCAAGGGCGAATGGACCCACCACCAGCAGAGCGGACCGGACGGCAGCTTCGTGTTCCACGCCGGCACCGCCAGTGCGCCGACCGGCACCGCCATCGAGCATATCGTGTGCAGCGATCCGGGCTACTGTGACCCGGCCCGCCCGGCGCCGGCCAAGCAGATCGACTTCGACGGCATCGGCACTTTCAAGAACATCAAGAGCTCGTCACCGGCCCTGGCCAACGTGGTGACCGAAGACGGCACGGGAGCCACCTTCCACTGGTTCGAGGTGCACATCGAGGATCTGGGCGAGCCCGGCAAGAACGGCAAGCAGGGGCCGGCCCCCAACAGCTGCCCGGTCCATGGCTCGGCGGGGACCACTGCCAGCTGCGACTGCCCCGACTTCTACCGCATCACCATCTACAAGGGCTACGATCCGTCCACCCAGGAGCCGGACAAGACCCATGTGATCTACCAGGTGGAAGGCTACCTGGACGGGGGCAACCTGCAGATCCACCCGCCCACCGGGTACGACTCGCCGTAACCTCCACCGGAGGAGCGCCCGAGAGCGCTCCTCCGGTTCACGGTGCTGAGGGACTCTGGCTCAGTTCTGGCGCAGGGCCTCCACCACCGGCAGGTGCGCCACCCGCCGGGCGGGCAATATCGCCGCCAGGGCCGTGGCGAGGGCACCCACCGTGAAGGCCAGCCCCACCACCTGGGGTTGGAGCCGGATCTGCGCCACATAACCCATGTTCATGTTGGGCGGCGGCGGCATGGGGATCCCGATGGCGGAGATGACCTCCGCCAGGCCTGCCCCTACGGCGACACCCAGGACGCTGCCCAGCAGGCCCAGGAGGACGAATTCCACCATGAGCAGTCGGAACACGGTAAAGCCGGGATCCCCCAGGGCCATCAGGGTCCCGAACTCGCCGGTGCGGTCGTGGACCGTGATGGTGACGCTGTTGGCCACCCCCAGCAGCACCAGCACGAGGATGATCACCTGCAGCACCAGAAACTGGCGCCGGTAGAGATCCACAGTTTTATTATAGAAACCAGCCAATTGCCGCCATGTCTTCACTTCGTACTTTTGATCTGGGAGCAGCTGCGTGATGCGGGCGGCGGTGGCATCAGTGTGGCGCGTGGCGTCCAGGGAGATCACCAGACTGTGCACTCCGGCGGTGTTCACCAGCTCGTGGGCCGCCTTCAGGGGCAGGCGCACCGCCCGGGCGTCGTAGTCCCGGGAGATGGATTGGAATACGCCCACCACCTTGAAGTCCATACTGTTCAGGGCCCCGCCCGGCGTGTTGAGGAGC
>DATFLG010000116.1:0-2355 GCA_035267985.1 Gammaproteobacteria bacterium
CCGGCACGGACGCCGGGGAACGGCCGGACAGCGCCTTTCCGTCACGGAACCGGACGGGTTCCGCCACAGGGACTGCCCCACGCACAGCAGCTTCGCCACCGGGGTGCAGGCTTGCCACGCAGCTCTGATCAAGCTCTGATCAGGGTCGGACCTCGCCACGCCTTTGTTTCTATGGAATTAGTTCCAAAAAAGGGTAGCTCCTGAACGCTTAGGCCCTCCAATTTGGTGCAAAAAAAGCGAGGTCTGTCGCTGTCGTCGCCCGGGCATGCCGTTAGGCAAGCAATTTTGACGACAAAACTGACGTTCTAAAGCTCGCAACCAGCGGGATTCGAGGCCTTATCCTTTTGGCTTCGGGTAGTTGCGCTGGTCCGACCCCGTTTGGCCCCGGCCGGCGAGCATGCCGCCTCGGGGGGCTGCGTGGCCGCCGGCTGATCCTTTCACGGCGTCGGCGGGAAACAGGATGTCGCGCCCGGCCCCGTCCAGGGCCGGCACGGACGCCGGGGAACGGCCGGACAGCGCCTTTCCGTCACGGAACCGGACGGGTTCCGCCACAGGGACTGCCCCACGCACAGCAGCTTCGCCACCGGGGTGCAGGCTTGCCACACCGGGCGGGGCTTGAGTTGTCGCAACGGGCCGGGAGGGAGACTTCGGGCGGGAACCGGACCGCACGGGCGCCGGACGCCCGCGCGGTTCCGTCAATCAGGCAGACGCAAAAGACTTACTTCTCGTCCTTGGCGTCCACCAGCGTGCTCTTGGCCATCTTCGCGGCCTCGACTGCAATCTTGTAGCTCTGGGTGTTGAGGCCGGCGGCCACGGTCCGCTCTACGTTCTGCAGATCCTTGCGCGCGGCCTGGCTGTAGTGGCCGTCGTCGTTCTCGATGCCGTTGCCCATGCCCTTGCAGGGATCGCCGGCAGGGGCGTAGAAGCCGGTGCCGTGGGGCCCCACCAGGCAGTTCATGACGTGATGCAGATGCAGCTTGACGTGCTGGATGTCGTTCGCCTTGGCGGCGTAGCCGGCATGTTCGGCGGCGGTCGCGATTTCCTGGGCGGTGTTGGCGCTCGCGAGCATCGGGAACATACCCAGCATGGCGGCGGCAGCGAGCGAAACAATGGACAGTCGGATCTTCATGCGTTCCTCCTACAGTGCGGGACGTGCCCGGGAAACGGTCGCCCCTCGTTATTGATTGAACCCGATGGCGGCATCCATGCAGGGCCGCTGGCTTCCCATTGCCGGCCGTTGCGGTGCAGCCGCCGGACTTCATCGGGCGTCAGGATCTGCTGGACAGGAAAGCAGACAGAGGACAGCCACATGTGACTGATGGAACCGGGTCGTACTGCTCCCTGTACGCTGTTATGACAGCTTTCACGCAGAGCGGTTCAATTGCACCGCAGGTACGAACGATAGCCCTTTGGGCGTGAAAAGTGTGTTAGCAGCGCGGTACGAAAATCAGATTCGGTCACATTGATCCAGGATCTGAATCCTGGACGTGAAAACTGTGTTAGGGGCGCAGCCATGAACGGGCAAAGTGCACCGGAGGTGCCCCGGCGGCGGTCATGGCATCCCCATCGAGTCGGCGCAGGGATGTGGGGACAGCCGCGGGCTCACGGACAAAGGCCCTGTCCCCGCCCCGGCGCCGGACCCGCTGCGCTCCACGGCGGGAGGCGCGTCAGCCCTTGAGCTCGTAGAGGTGGCCGATGATGGCGTCGGTGAGAAACAGGATGTCGCCCTTGACCTCCTCCAGGCCCTCCAGGGAAGCGAGCAGCCGGGTGGTGCGGCGCACATCCATGACGGTGTCGGGCTCGTCGGGCAGCAGGGAGCGCGCCGTGGACAGCAGGTGCTCGACCTGGACCGCGAAGCGGTTGACCTCCGGCAGGGCCGGCAACTGGTACACGTCCAGGTTCTGGATGGTGCTCTTGAAGTTCTGCAGCAGGTAAATCAGATTGTCGGCCAGGTGCCGGACCTGGGGAATGGCGGCGGTCAGGGCCTGCATTCCCGGCTTGAGGCTGTGCACGTTGGCGTCGAGAAAGTCCTTCAGGCCCTGAAGGGTATCCCTGAGCTCATGGTACAGATTGCGCGAATCCATGGTTGTCCCCGTCCTTGCCACGTGAATGGGCCCGCCCCCCGGGCCCGGGTCTATTGTCTACCGGTTCCCGTCGCCCCCGCAATCGCCCCGCCGGCACACCCGGCGGCTCAGGCGCCCTGCTGCGGGCCGCCCCCACCCTTCAGCATACGGATCACCTCTTCGTCGGAAACCTGCGGGAAGGAAGCGAAGAACTGGCCCACCGCGAAGAAGTCCCGGGGCGTGCGCAGGCAGACCACCTCGTCGGCCTCCTTCTGCATCCGCGCCAGGGTCT
>DATFLG010000117.1:0-9659 GCA_035267985.1 Gammaproteobacteria bacterium
TTGTGGGCGCACAGGGGTCGCAGCAGGCGGTCGTCGGCGCCCGATTCGCGGGCCACCACCGGCATGGTGTCCCGGCGCTGGGACTTGGGCCGCTGGCCGATGACCTCGCCGGTGATGATGAAGTCGAAGCCGTTGGCCTCGGTCCATTCCAGGGCTTTGCCCACCATGAAGATCTTGCAGTCCAGGCAGGGATTGAGGTGGGCCCCGTAACCATGCTTGGGATTGATCACCACGTCCTTGTACTCGTCGATGACGTCCACGATATGCAGCTTGATGCCGAGCTGCTCGGCCACCCACAGAGCATTGTTGCGCTTGGGACGCGCACGGTCCTTCTGCCGGATGGCGTGGGTGTGGCCTTCCACGCAGAAACCGGTGAAGAAGTTGATCCCCTCCACGTGCACGCCCTGGTCCATGACCACCCGGGCCGCCAGCAGGGAATCGAGCCCGCCCGAGATCAGGGCAACGGCCTTGCGCTGAGACATACTGGGAAAACCTGGGGAAACAGCCGACTGAATGAATCAGCTATTGTAGCCGAAAACGGTGCCAGCCGGCACCGCTGCCGGCCCCGGGGCAACGGTGGGGAAGAACAGCGTCAGTGGAAGCGCTGCGGGCCTTTGCGGGGGGCCGGGACCGCCGCCGTGGCCCCCGCCAGGGTATCCCGGGCCTGGCGGCTGCCGGTATCCTGCCACAGCTCGGCCGCCCCCAGCGGGTCCAGGGCCGAGCCCCCGTCCAGGGACCGCATGGCCTGGAGCACGTCCATCAGCCCCACAAAGCACTCGGCCAGGCGCGCGTAGACCTCGGCGCCCCCCTGGTGCAGCACCTGGGACACCTGACGGTAGGAGGTGCGTCCCAGGCCCACGAAATAGCTCACCCGCAACAACCGGCGCTCGGCCCGGCGGGGATAAAGACCCGAGTAGAGCAGACAGTGGTCCCCCACCTCCCTCAGCTGCTGGGCCTGCACCCGGCCCCGGCTGCCCACGCTGCGCAGGTAGTCCAGGGCCAGCACCCGGGCGGCTACATCCGCACGGGTCGCAAAGCGCATCAGCAGAAACACCAGATAGCTTTCCAGGGACTCGTCCAGCTCGCTGCGGCAGGCCCGCGCGGCCTCACTGACCAGCGCGTGCCACTGCGCGGTGGACGTCGGTTCCAGAACCAGCTCCGCCATGGACCACCTCCGCTTCTTATATAGCATGTCGACCCGCTGACGCCACCACTTGAGCTGCAGATTCCGGGCCAGCCGGCGCCACGGCTGACGCCCGACCCACAGACAGGCTATACTTGCCGACCTGTTTGATCCCCATAAGAAAATCATTCCATGCCGCCGTATACCCGAGATCCGGCCGCCGCCGCCCCTGATCTGTCGACGTTCCAGGGGCTGGTGCTGGCCCTGCAGAGCTACTGGGCCGAGCAGGGCTGCGTGCTGCTGCAGCCTTACGACATGGAAGTGGGTGCGGGCACCTTCCACCCGGCCACCTTCCTGCGCGCCATCGGCCCCGAGCCGTGGAGCGCGGCCTATGTGCAGCCATCGCGCCGCCCCACGGACGGGCGCTATGGTGACAATCCCAACCGCCTGCAGCACTACTACCAGTTCCAGGTCGTCATCAAGCCCTCGCCCCTGCAGATCCAGGACCTGTATCTGGGCTCCCTGGCGCGGCTGGGCCTGGACCCGCTGGTGCACGATATCCGCTTCGTGGAGGACAACTGGGAGTCCCCGACCCTGGGCGCCTGGGGCCTGGGCTGGGAAGTGTGGCTCAACGGCATGGAGGTGACCCAGTTCACCTATTTCCAGCAAGTGGGCGGCCTGGACTGCCACCCGGTGACCGGAGAGATCACCTATGGCCTGGAGCGCATCGCCATGTACCTTCAGGGGGTGGAAAGCGTGTTCGACCTGGTGTGGACCGACGGCACCCTGGGGCGTGTGACCTACGGAGATGTCTTCCACCAGAACGAAGTGGAGATGTCCACGTACAACTTCGAGCACGCCAACGTGGACGCGCTTTTCGCCTGGTTCGACACCTGCGAGCAGGAGAGCGGCAAGCTGATCGAGGCGGGTCTGCCCCTGCCGGCTTACGAGATGGTGCTCAAGGCCTCGCACACCTTCAACCTGCTGGATGCGCGCAATGCCGTCTCCGTCACCGAGCGCCAGCGATTCATTCTGCGCGTGCGGGCCCTGGCCCGGGCCGTAGCCCAGACCTATTACGAGCGGCGCGAGGCCCTGGGCTTTCCCCTGCTGGGCACCGGGCCCGAGGCCGCCGCCAGCGGGGGTGGGGCATGAGCGGGGTCCGGGACCTGCTGGTCGAGATCGGCACCGAGGAGCTGCCGCCCAGGGCGCTGCGCCGGCTGGCCGACAGCTTTGCCGACGGGGTGCGGGCGGGGCTGGACGACGCCGGCCTGACGCCGGCCCGGACCAGGACCTTCGCCACTCCCCGACGTCTGGCCGTGCTCGCTCTGGGGGTGCCCGAGGCGCAGCCGGATCGGGAATCGACCCGCCGCGGGCCGGCCCTCAGCGCCGCTTTCGACGACGACGGCAACCCCACCCGGGCGGCCCAGGGCTTCGCCCGTTCCTGCGGCGTGGACGTGGAGGCGCTGGAGCGCCTGGAGACGGACAAGGGCACCTGGCTGGCCCATCGGGTGTTCGAGCGCGGCCGGGCCGCGGCGGAGCTGGTGCCGGAGCTGGTGGAGCGGGCCCTGGGCCGGCTGCCCATCCCCAAGCGCATGCGCTGGGGCGCCCGCAGCGAGGAATTTGTGCGGCCCGTGCATTGGGTGGTGCTGCTGTTCGGGGATCAGGCCCTGGAGGCGACGGTTCTGGGCGTGGCGGCGGGCCGCCAGACCCGGGGGCACCGGTTTCATCATCCCGAGCCCCTGTACGTGGCCGAGCCAGGCGGGTACGCCCCCCTGCTGGAGACCGAGGGCCATGTGCTGGCGGATATGGACGTGCGCCGCGAGGCCATCCGGGCCCAGGTGGCCGAAGCCGCCCAGGCCGTGGGCGGCCGGGCAGTGATCGACGAGGCGCTCCTGGAGGAGGTCACGGCATTGGTGGAATGGCCGGTGGCACTGCACGGCAGCTTCGACACCCGGTTCCTCGAGGTGCCGGCCGAAGCCCTCGTCTCCAGCATGCAGGACCATCAGAAATACTTTCCCGTGGTGGACGAAGCGGGTGCGCTGCAGCCCTACTTCGTGACCGTCGCCAACATCGAGAGCCGGGACCCCGAGCAGGTGCGGGCGGGCAACGAGCGGGTGATCCGCCCGCGGCTGGCCGACGCGGCCTTCTTCTGGGAACAGGACCGTCAGACCTCCCTGGCGGCCCGGGCACGGCGCCTGGCGACGGTGGTGTTCCAGGATCGGCTGGGCACCCTGCTGGACAAGCAGGAGCGGGTCGCGGAGCTGGCCGCCACGGTGGCCGAGGCCCTGGGGGGCGACGCCGGCCTCGCCCGACGGGCCGCGGGGCTTGCCAAGTGTGACCTGCTGACCCACATGGTGGGAGAATTCCCGGAGCTGCAGGGAATCATGGGCCGCTATTACGCCACCCACGACGGCGAGCCCGCGGAAGTGGCAACGGCCCTGGAGGAGCAGTACTGGCCGCGCTTCGCCGGCGACGCGCTGCCCCGCACGCCCACCGGCCGGGCCCTGGCCATTGCCGACCGCCTGGACACCCTGGTGGGCATCTTTGCCATCGGCCAGCCGCCCACCGGCGACAAGGACCCCTTCGCCCTGCGCCGGGCAGCCCTGGGGGTGCTGCGGACCCTCCTGGAAGGGCCGCAGGAGCTGGATCTGCGCGAGCTGCTGCACCGGGCGGCGGGCGCGTTTCCCGCCGGGCTGCGGGCCGGTGACGTGGTGGGCGAGGTGTTCGATTTCATGATGGAACGGCTGCGGGGCTACTACCTGGAGGAAGGCATCCCGGCGGATGTTTTCGAGGCCGTGCGCAGCGTCGGCCCCACCCGTCCGCTGGACATGGAGCGGCGGTTGCGGGCCTGCATGGCGTTCCGCCGCCTGCCCGAAGCCGAAAGCCTGGCGGCGGCCAACAAGCGGATCCGGAACATCCTGCGCAAGACCGACGAGACCATACCCCCAGAGGTGAGCGCCGAGGCGCTGCGGGAGCCGGCCGAGCAGGCGCTGGCCGGGCAGCTGAAGGCGCTGGAGGCCCGGGTGGCCCCGCTGCTCGAGGGCGGCGACTACACGGGCGCGCTGCGGGAGCTGGCGTCCCTGCGTGCCCCGGTGGACCGTTTCTTCGATGACGTGATGGTGATGGCCGAGGAGCCGGCGTTGCGGCGCAACCGCCTCGCGCTGCTGCGGCGTCTCGGCGACCTGTTCCTGCAGGTGGCGGACCTGTCCCGGCTGCAGGGCTGACAACCGCGGGAGTTGGCGATGGATCAGGATTCCTATCAGGCCATGCTGGATGCCGTGCAGGCATTCCACGACAAGCATGACTTCAAGAACACCGGCGGGGAGGACCTGCCCTACCGGGTGGCGCTGATGGCCGAAGAGCTCGGGGAGATCTCCGCCTGCGTGACCAAGGGCAAGAGCCGGGACAAGCTGGCCGAGGAGTGCGCGGACCTGTTCATCCTGCTCATCGGCACCGCCGTGGCCCAGCAGTTCGATCTGCGCGAGGCGTTCTGGGCCAAGATGGACAAGCTCATGAAACGCGAATCGCGGATGGTCAACGGGCGCATCCGGGTATCCGAGTTCAGGGATGTCTGAAGGCGCCGATAGGCGCGGCACAATGAATCATCAACCCCATGCCCGGGAGTGCCGGCATGCCCATTCATAGGCGTTCTATGCAGCCATGCACCTGATCATCCTCGACCGGGACGGCGTGATCAACGAGGACTCGGAAAGCTACATCAAGTCCCCGAGCGAATGGATCCCCATTGCGGGCAGTCTGGAGGCCATCGCGCGCCTCAACCACGCCGGCTACCATGTGGCGGTGCTCACCAATCAGTCGGGAATCGCCCGGGGTCTGTATGATCTGGACACCCTCATGCGCATTCACGACAAGATGCACCATGCGGCAGCCGCGGTGGGCGGCAGCATCGATGCGGTGCTGTTCTGTCCCCACGGCCCCGACGAGGGCTGCAGTTGCCGCAAGCCCAAGCCCGGGCTGTTCCAGGAGCTGGGCGCGCGCCTGCACATTCCGCTGACCGAGGTGCCGGCGGTGGGCGATTCCATGCGCGATCTGGAGGCGGCACAGTCGGCGGGTGCCCGGCCCATACTGGTGCGCACCGGCAAGGGGCGTGAAACGGAAGCCGCCCTGGAGCCCGGACACGGGATTGCGGTCTATGATGATCTCGCGGCAGCGACCGATGCGCTGCTCAAGGGCGCAAGCGCGCCGCGCTCATGACCGCCGACCGCGGCCAGCAGGAGGTTCGACAGTCGGCGGGGGTCGGAGTATGGGTACGCTCGGTACTCTACTTCCTGGTGATGGTCGCGTCGGTGGCGGTGTTCGCGCCCCTGGCGGTGCTCACCTTCTTTCTGCCGTTTCGCCGGCGCTATGGCTTTATCACCCAGTGGGCGCGCTTCAATCTGTGGGCCCTGGCGCGCATCTGCGGGCTGCACTACCGGGTGCGCGGAGGCGAGCATATTCCGCCGGGCAACGGGATCGTTCTGTGCAAGCACCAGTCCGCCTGGGAGACTCTGGCCCTGCAGCGGATCTTTCCCCCCCAGGTGTGGGTGCTCAAGCGGGAGCTGTTGTGGATCCCGCTGTTTGGCTGGGGGCTGGCCATGCTCAAGCCCATCGCCCTGGACCGCAAGGCCGGGCGCAAGGCGGTGGGCCAGCTGGTGCGCCAGGGCAGGTCCCGGCTCGAGGAGGGGTTGTGGGTCGTGGTCTTTCCGGAGGGCACCCGCGTGGCCCCCGGACAGCGGGGACGCTACCGGCTGGGGGGGGCGGTGCTGGCCGAGCAGACCGGCTATCCGGTGGTCCCCGTGGCCCACAATGCCGGTCAGTTCTGGCCCCGGCGCAGCCTGATCAAGTATCCCGGAACGGTGGATGTGGTGGTGGGCGCCCCTATCCGTCCGGAAGGCAGAACCGCCGCGGAGCTGATGGAGGAGGCGGCGGAGTGGATCGAGGCGCGGATGGCCGAGATCACCAGCCTGCCGCCCAGCGGCGAATGACGGCCGCTACACGTCCAGGTTCGCGACGTACAGGGCGTTGCGCTCGATAAACTCCCGCCGGGGCTCCACGTGGTCCCCCATGAGGGTGGTGAAGATCTGGTCGGAGGCCACCACGTCCTCGATCTTCACCTGCAGCAGGCGCCGGGTTTCCGGATTCATGGTGGTTTCCCACAGCTGCTCCGGATTCATCTCCCCCAGGCCCTTGTAGCGCTGGATATGCTGGCCGCGTTTGCCTTCGTCCAGGAGCCACTGGATGGCCTGCTTGAAACTGGCCACCTCCTGGGTGCGTTCGCCGCGCTGCACATAGGCGCCCTCCCCGAGCAGGCCTTCCAGCTGCTGGCCCAGCGTGACCATGCGTTCATACTCCGCCGTGCTGAAGAACTCGCTGCTCAGGTACTGCTCGCTCGCCAGAATGCCATGGGTGAGCCGGCGCAGGTCGGCCCGAACACCTTCCCCATCGGCCAGAGGATGCACGGCGATCTCGTAACGCTGGCCCGCAGGCTGGACTTCGTTGAGACGTTTTTCCAGCTCGGCGAACCAGGCGGTCATGTGCCGGGGATCGTGGACCGCCACCTCGTCCACCGGGGGCATGTAGATCATCCTCTCCAGCAGGTCCGTGTCGTAACGCCGGGCCAGGCGGCGGATGGCAGCCATCACCGCCAGGTATTCATTCGCCAGGGTTTCCAGGGAGGCACCGGTAATCGCCGGCGCGTCCGGCGTCACGTGCAGCCGGGCATTGTCCAATGCCGACTGCAGCAGATGGGCGTTCAGGGCCAGGTCGTCCTTCACGTACTGCTCCTGCTTGCCGCGCTTGATCTTGTACAGGGGCGGCTGGGCGATATAGACATGGCCGCGCTCCACGATCTCCGGCATCTGACGGTAGAAAAAGGTCAGCAGGAGGGTGCGGATATGAGAGCCGTCCACGTCGGCGTCGGTCATGATGATGATGCGGTGGTAGCGCAGCTTGTCCGGATTGAATTCCTCCCGGCCGATGCCGCAGCCCAGGGCGGTAATCAGGGTACCCACCTCGGCTGAAGATAACATCTTGTCAAACCTAGCTTTTTCAACATTCAGGATCTTGCCTTTGAGGGGCAGGATGGCCTGATAGCGCCGGTCCCGTCCCTGCTTGGCGGAGCCGCCGGCCGAGTCGCCCTCCACCAGAAACAGCTCGGAAAGGGCCGGGTCCCGTTCCTGACAGTCCGCCAGCTTGCCGGGGAGACCCGCGACGTCCAGCGCCCCCTTGCGACGGGTCATCTCCCGGGCCCGGCGCGCCGCTTCCCGGGCCCGGGCCGCGTCCACGATCTTGGAGGTGATTGAACGGGCATCCTGCGGATTTTCAAGGAGAAAAGAGCGCAGCCTGTCGGCCATGGTGGACTCCACCACCGCCTTGACCTCGGAGCTCACCAGCTTGTCCTTGGTCTGGGAGGAAAACTTCGGATCGGGCACCTTGACGGACAGCACCGCGGTCAGTCCTTCCCGGGCGTCGTCTCCGGTGGGATTCACCTTCACCTTGCGGGTGAGCCCTTCGGCTTCGATGTAGGTGTTCAGGGTACGGGTCAGGGCGGCCCGGAATCCGGCCAGGTGGGTGCCGCCGTCGCGCTGGGGGATGTTGTTGGTAAAGCAGAAGATGTTCTCCTGGTAGGAGTCATTCCACTGCATGGCCACTTCAACCCCGGTCCCGTCCTTCTCGGTCATGAAGTAGAAGGGGGTGGAATGCACCGGGGTCTTGTTGCGGTTGAGGTGCTCCACAAAGGCCCGGATGCCCCCTTCGTATTCGAACAGGTCGCTCTTGTCGGTGCGTTCGTCGTTGAGGCGGATGCGGACGCCGGAATTCAGAAAGGACAGCTCCCGCAGACGCTTGGCGAGGATGTCGTAGTGGTATTCCCGGTCCGTGAAGATGGTGTCGCTGGGTTTGAACCGCACTTCGGTCCCACTCTGGTCCGTATTGCCGATCACCTTGAGGGGCGCCACGGGCTCACCGAGACGGAATTCCTGCTGGTGGATCTCGCCGTTCCGCCGGATGGTCAGGCGCAGGTACTCCGAAAGGGCGTTCACCACGGAGACGCCCACCCCATGCAGCCCGCCGGAGACCTTGTAGGAGTTGTCGTCGAACTTGCCGCCGGCATGGAGCACGGTCATGATGACTTCAGCGGCGGAGCGGCCCTCTTCCGGGTGGATGTCCACGGGGATGCCGCGGCCGTTGTCGGCAATGGTGACCGAATCGTCACTGTGGATGGTGACGGAGATTTCGCTGCAGTAACCCGCCAGGGCCTCGTCGATGGCGTTGTCCACCACCTCGAAGACCATATGATGAAGCCCGGTGCCGTCGTCGGTGTCGCCGATGTACATGCCCGGGCGCTTGCGGACTGCATCGAGTCCGCGAAGGACTTTGATATTGGATGAGTCGTAGGTGCGCTGCTGCTCGGTCATGGGGGCTTCCAGGATTCGGGACCGGATCAGTATACCATTTCCCGGACTGCGCCGTGTTCCACGTGAAACGTCCGGCCGGCATCCCAGGCGTCCAGAGCCACAGCGTTTTCCTCGATGGCGGTGACGAATGCCTGCCCCCCCTGGCGGGCCAGCTGCGCCATGACGCGCCCCCGATGCTCAGCATCCAGCTCCGCGGGCAGATCATCCACCAGATAAACGCAGGGGCGCCCGGTGACCTCCGTATAGTGAGCACCAGCGGCAAGAATGAGAGCCGCGACCAGCTGCTTCTGCTGCCCCCGGGACACCCGTTCCCGGGCGGGGTGGTCCCCCAGGTATACCGTGAGGTCCGCCCGGTGCGGCCCGTGCTGGGTAAAGCCCAGCATCCGGTCCCGGGACAGGCTGCGCTCCAGGGCCTCGGCCAGCTCATAGGACTGGGGCCAGCCGGGAAGATAGCGCAGCGACAGGGTGTCGGTGCCCAGGAGGGCGGACGCCGTGGCCGACAGCTTCGGGCCGAGGGCTTCCAGGTAAGCCCGGCGGTAGGTTTCGATGTCGGTGCCCGCCGCCACCAGCTCGGGCAGCCATAGATTCAGGGATTGCACTGGTTCTCCGGCCCGCAGACTGGCGTTGCGCTGACGCAGGGCCCGCATGTAGCGCTGCCACGCCCCGAGAAAACGATGTTCCACGTGGAACACGCCCCAGTCCAGGAAGCGCCGGCGATATTGCGGCCCCCCCTCCAGGAGGCGGTGGCTGTCCGGGTTGATCAGCTGGGTCGGCAGCTGCCCCGCCAGCTCGGCCAGCCCACGTACCGGCGCGCCGCCGATCCGTGCCCGCCAGCCCTGGCGGCTCCGCTCGATGCCTACGGTCAACCCACTGCCGCCCCCGCCTCCGGCCACCTGCCCCACCACGGTGCAGGCATCGGCTCCCTCCCGGATCAGCCGTTCGGGGTGCCGGCTCCGGAAGGAGCGACCATGGCCGAGAAGAAAAATCCCCTCCAGCAGGCTTGTTTTGCCCGCCGCATTGGCACCCACGATGAGATTGAGCCCCGGCGAAGGGACCAGCTCGACGGCGGTCAGATTGCGGAAGTCTTGGATTCGAAGGGAGAGCAGACTCATGGAGGGGCA
>DATFLG010000118.1:0-4963 GCA_035267985.1 Gammaproteobacteria bacterium
GGGCGAACAGCGGCAGCTGGCAGTCGCGCTCGCCGAGAGCGATGCGGGCCCCGTTGATGGCCGCCTTCATGGTCAACAGGTCCTGGTTGGTCTCGAACAACAGGGCGTCCACGCCGCCGTCGATCAGGCCCCGGGCCTGCTCGGCATAGGAGTCCTCCAGGGTGTCGTAGTCGATATGCCCGAGGCTGGGCAGCTTCGTGCCGGGACCCATGGAGCCCAGCACGTACCGCGGCCAGTCCGGGGTGGCCAGCTCGTCAGCGGCCTGGCGGGCCAGCTCGCCGGCGCGCCGGTTGAGTTCATAGGTCTTCTCCACCAGATCGAACTCGGCGAACACCACCTTGTTGGCCCCGAAGCTGTTGGTTTCGACGCAGTCGGCGCCGGCCTCCAGAAAGGCCTTGTGCATGCCGACGACGAAATCCGGACGGGTCTCGCACAGGATCTCGGAACAGTTCTCCAGACCCAGAAAATCCGCGTCCAGATCCCACTCTTCAGCCTGAATGAGGGTTCCCGTGCCGCCGTCGCACAGCAGCACCCGCTCGCGCAATCGATCAATCAACTTCATGAAATTCCGTCCAGTCATGTGGTTATCAAGCCTCGAAAACGAACGCTACACCATACCGGAACACCGCGGCCGGAAGCAAAATTCCGGGCAATGCAGTATTTTCCCTGGGGTTTTGGCCGGAACCGGCCTAGCACTGCTCCCAGGGCAGGCCGTGAAAGCGCCAGCCGCCCACAGTGCTGCGATGATGGGCCTCGTCCAGCTCCCCCTCGAAGCCCTCCAGGACGTTGTACACGTCCGTCAGGCCCTGGCGGATCAGCTCCCGGCCGGCCTCCAGGGAGCGCTTGCCGCTGCGGCAGATCAGAACCACCGGGGCGCAGTCGCCGGTCTCGCAGCTGGCCCCCCCCAGCAGGACCATGCGGACCTGAGCCACGAAGTGGGGATTGACGGTCCAGGCGGGCTCGTCGATCCAGGGCACATGGAGGGCACCCCTGGGGTGACCCACGAACAGGTACTCCATGGTGGAGCGCACGTCGATCAGTACGGCCCGGGGGTTGCCCTGCACCAGCTCCCAGGCCTGCCCGGGCGTCAGGGATTCCACATCTCGGTCGGTCATTCAGCTCACCCCGGAGGCATCGGCACGCGGATGCCCCAGTATAGCGTGCCCGGGCCGCCCCCCCTTGCCAGGACCGCGAGCGCCCGGTAGTTTTCCGCGATGGTCGTCAAACCGCCCAAGGCCCTGCTCAGTCCCGTGGGCCGCGCCATTGCCGATTACGACATGATCCGGCCGGGAGACCGGGTGCTGCTGGGGGTCTCCGGCGGCAAGGATTCCCTCAGCCTGCTGCAACTGCTGGCCCATCTCCAGCGCCATGCGCCCATCCGTTTCGAGCTGGGGGCGGTCACCGTGGACCCTCAGGTGGAGGGTTTCGATCCCTCGCCCCTGAAGCCCTACCTGGCGGCGCTGGGCGTCCCCTATTTCTTCCAGCGCGAGCCCATCATGGAGCGGGCCCTGGATCACATGGGCAAGGACTCCTACTGCAGCTGGTGCGCCCGCATGAAACGGGGCGTGATGTATACCACCGCCCGCCGGGAAGGCTACAACGTGCTGGCCCTGGCCCAGCATCTGGACGATCTGGCCGAGAGCTTCCTGATGTCCGCCTTCCACGGCGGCCGGCTGCAGACCATGAAGGCCCATTACACCGTCGACGCCGGCGACCTGCGGGTGATCCGGCCCCTGGTTTACGTGCGGGAGCGCCAGACCGCGGATTTCGCCCGGGCGGCCTCTCTGCCGGTGATCGGGGACAATTGTCCGGCCTGCTTCCGCATGCCCACCCAGCGGGCCCATATGAAGGCGCTGCTGGCCCGGGAGGAACAGGAGAACCGCCAGCTCTTTCCCAGCATATTGGCCGCAATCCGCCCTTTGATGGCGAAATAGGCGGTGATTTGGGATATTTTTCCCACTTTATAGAAAATAGCCTCCTATTTTCATCATGATAGGCTTTGCTCTTCGTATTGAAGATAAAAGTGGGAAATAATATTAAAAAATGGCTATAAAAATGACAAAAGTGGTGAAAACTACAGCCCTGGCACCTACAAGAGGCGGCGCGGACGGCTGATGTCCCGAGCCTCCCTGGTGCGCCTGCTCCTGCGGGGCTTCGCCCTGCTTCCCCTGCCGGTGGCCCACGGGGTCGGCGCCGCCCTGGGCTGGCTGTTGTCGGTGGTTCCCAACAGCCTGCGCCGGACCAGCGAAACCAACCTGCGCCTGTGCCTGCCCGAGGTGTCCGCGGACCGGCGCCGGCGCCTGGTCCGGCGCAGCCTCGTTGAAACCGGCAAGACGGCCGCGGAAAGCGGAGCGGTGTGGTTGTGGCCCCCGGAGCGGGTCATGCCCCTGGTCCGGGAGACGGTCAATGAGCGGTTGATGGAAGATGCGGTCGCGGCGGGCCGGGGCGTGATTCTCGCCACTCCCCACCTGGGGTCCTGGGAGATGGCCGGCCTGCACGCCTCCGTGCGTTTCGGCATCACCAGCCTGTATCGCCCGCCGCGCATGGCCGAACTCGAAACCCTGCTGCGCCGGGCACGGGAGCGCACCGGTGCCCGTCTGGTGCCCACCGATGCCGGCGGCATCCGGGCCCTGTATCACGCCCTGGGCCGGGGGGAGGTCATGGGCATTCTCCCGGACCAGGAACCGGCGCCCGGCGCCGGGGTGTTCGCTCCCTGGTTCGGCGTCCCGGCCTACACCATGTCCCTGCTCTCGCGCCTGGCCCGCAAGACCGGCGCGCCGGTGATCTTCATCTACGCCGAGCGTCTGCCCTTCGGGCGGGGCTTCCGGCTGCACTATCGAGGGGCGGACCCGGCCGTGGCCAGCGCGGACCCCCGGGAGGCGGCCGCCGCCCTCAACCGCAGCGTGGAAGCCTGCGTGCGGGCGCTGCCGGCGCAGTACCAGTGGAGCTACCGGCGTTTTCGCACCCGGCCCGACGGGCAGGCGCCCGTGTACACCTGAGCGCTCTGCCGGCCTGTGCCGGGGCAAGGTGAGTTTTGAAAAAGGCCGGGAATGGCCTTTTTCAACGCACGGTCACGGGCGTTCAGCCCGAAGTCTCAATGACCCGCCTTCTCCAGGCGCTTCAGAAACACCCGCATTTCCTTGGCGGCCTGGATGTCGCCGCGCTCCTCGGCAGCCTCGATGCCCCGGCGGTACGCCTCGGCGGCTTCGGCGTTGCGGCCGGCCTCGCCCAGGGCCTTGCCATACGCCTTCCAGGCAGCGGAATAGCCGGGATCCTGGCGCACGGCCTCCCCCAGATGGGCAACGGCCCGGGCCGGATCGCCGGCCTTGAGATAGGCATTGCCCAGGCTGTAGCGCAGCAGGGCGTTGTCCTGGCCGGAGGCAAGCATGGCTTCGAAGTTTTCTATCATTCCCATGACGACAGAGTCTGGCGCGGTACGGCCGCCGGCTCAAGGGGAGCGCCCGTGGGGTTATGGCCGCGGGTGACGGTCCCGGGGGCGGCGGGCCACCAGCATGGCTTCGTTTCGAAACCCCCGACTGCAGTCGCCGACCCGGCCCTCCTCACGGTAGACCAGTACCCGCAGGGTACGAAACCGCTCCAGGAGCTCGTTCTCCGCCAGGCGGAACTGCGGGCGGTTTGGGCCGGTATCGTCCACCCGCTCCCGGGTGAAGGTCTGGTAGAACAGCAGTCCGCCCGGGCGCAGGGCATTGGCCAGGGCCGGGAGCAGCCCGCGCTCCAGAAACCGGCTGACCACCACCACGTCGAAGCTTCGGGGCTCGGGCGGCGCCTGCACCACGTCCCGCACCTGCGCCGTGAGGGTCAGACCTTGCGCCGCCGCCTCCAGGCGCCGGACGGCTTCCCGGGACCAGTCCCAGGCCTGGGTATGCAGTCCCCGGCGGGCCATGAACAGGGCGTTGGCCCCCAGGCCGCAGGCCAGGTCCAGGGCCTGTCCGGCCGCCGGCAGCAGATGGGCGTTCTCGGTGAGCACCCGGGCCGCCCCGGACGCCGCATCCGGCCCCTGCCGGTAGCGCCGCTCCCAGCGCTCGCGATAGTCGTTGTCCGTGTCTTCGCTCATGGCCGGCTCCGCCCGCCGCCGATCCGCCTCACCGCCGCCAGAAGCCCGGGGTGATCAGCACCAGCAGGGTGAATATCTCCAGACGGCCCATGACCATCGCTAGGCACAACACCGACTTGGCGATGTTGCTCAGGGGACCGTAGTGGGGTCCCACGCCCCCCAGGCCGGGGCCGAGGTTGTTGAGGCACGCCGCCACCGCCGAGAAGGCGGTGATCTGATCCAGCCCGGTGGCCATCAGCACCAGCAGCATGATACTGAACACCGCCACGTAGGCGGAAAAGAATCCCCATACCGAGCTCACCACGCGGTCGGACATGGCCTTGCGACCCACCTTCACGGGAAGCTCGGCGCTGGGATGGATGAGCAGCGCGATCTCACGCTTTCCCTGTTTGAGCAGCAGGAGAAAGCGGATCACCTTCATGCCGCCGCCGGTGGAGCCGGCACAGCCGCCGATGAAGCTGGCGAACAGCAGCATCACCGGCAGAAATCCCGGCCAGGCATAGAACGCCGTGGTAGTGAAACCCGCCGTGGTGCCTATGGACACGGCCTGGAACAGCCCGTGGTGCAGGGCGGCCCAGAAAGAGTCAAAGGTGCCGGTGACATACAGATACACCACCGCGATGGCGGCCACACCCCCCAGGATGGCGAAGTAGGCGCGAGCCTCGGGGTCGAGCAGATAGGTCCGCAGCCTGCGGGTGCGCCAGGCCGCAAAGTGCAGGGAGAAGTTCAGCCCCGCCAGAAGCATGAACACCACCGCCACCAGCTCGATGGCGGTATTGTTGAAGTAGCCGATACTGTCGTCGTGGGTGGAAAAGCCACCGATGGCGACCGTAGAAAAACTGTGGCCGACGGCGTCGAAGGGCGTCATGCCCGCGAGCCAGTAGGCCA
>DATFLG010000119.1:0-2924 GCA_035267985.1 Gammaproteobacteria bacterium
TCGGCGGGCTCATTACCCCTCCTTTCGCGCCCCCCGGCGCGACTGGCGGTCCGGTCCGGACTCGCGAACGTTATCGGCGGCGGTGGGAACACCCTTTAGGGGCTGCAATCGACTGGGCAAGCGGGCAGACCGGAGCGCCCCGGGTTCAGCGTTGAACAAACGCGCACCTTTCCCGAACCACGGTCACGCTGTCCCTTGTGCTCGCTGCCGCCGCGGTCAGGGCGGGCGTGGTGGACTCATGCCCGTCCCTTTTCCCCGGGGCCGGCGCCCCCCAACGGCAACAGCCCGGACGCTTGTACGCCCGTCGCAAGTCCATAACGCCACCGGGAACCGGGCAAAGCGGCTGGGCCCCGGTCTGCCTCCCGGGCGCATCGCCGGTCAGGGCATCCCAGAGGCAGACTGCGTCGAGGGCATTCCCCGCTCCGCGGTTTTGCCCAGTGTCGGTGCGGTGGCCATGCCCCGATCCGGAACGGGAATCGGGTCTAATGGACCATCGCTGGCGCCCGTCTCCGGCGGCGACGAGCACCGGGACACGTCTGCGCCCCCTGTCGCCGGAAAGCGACGCGACTTCGGATCCTCATGAACCCACGGACGCCGTTCGGCGTCGGCGATCGCCCCCAAGGGGCTGCCAAACGGCGGATTTCCCGGACGCAAGGCCGATCGCCTCCCTGTGCCGGAAAGTGGCACCGGGCTTGCATCCGCTGAGGCGCCAGCCGATCGGCGTTGCGCGGGGCCGCTCGCCGGCCGGCGGCAACGGACAGCGGCGCTGTCGGCACGTTGCCAGGCCCTGGCATGGAGAACCTGTCTGCGAATCCGGCACGGCCGCGACGGCCGCGGGGTTTGAAACAGGTTCCATGCGCCGGGCCCGGCCTCACACGGCCCGGCATGCCCGGTAAGTTCACCCAATGTGCCGGTCCATGTGGCCGGTGAAAAAAAGGAAGTGCACCATGTCTGACTGGAAGGAAGCCATTCATCGTCAACGGGCGCAGCTCGCGCGTCTGCTGCACGAACCCCTCGCGCGTCTCGCCGAACGGGCCGCCGCGGCCTGGGGCGATGGGCGCCAGCTCAACGAAGCACTGTTTTCCGGGTTCGCCGAACTGCCGCATTGCACGTATCTCTATGTGCTCGACGCGGACCGGCGTCAGGCGAGCGACAGCGTGGGCCGTTACGGCGTGGTGCCGGGACACCGGGGAACGGACCGCTCCGACCGGCCGTACATGCGGGAGGCGATACCGCCCTGGGGGTTTCTGCTGTCCGACGCCTATGTCAGCCGCCACGCCGGACGTCCTACGCTGACCGCCGTCCATGTCATCGGCGAGCACGGGGCCGCCCTGGGCTACGTGGCGGCGGATTTCGATCTGCGCGATCTGCCGGTCACCGCAAGACTTTACGAAGAACCCGGGCGCTGGCAGCAGATCCACGGCGACCCGGCGATCCGAAGCACCGTCTTTCTCCAGCGCCGGGTGGAGAGTTTCATGGACCAGAACATCGACCAGGCACTTTCCATACTGAATGAACTGCTCACGGAACGGGGCATGTTCCAGAGCGCGGTTCATTTTTCCAACAGCGTCGCCACCGCATGGTTCCTGGAGGACCCCCTGCGCTACCGGGTGCTGGATCACGAGGCCCTGGCGGACCCGGATGTCTGCCTGGCCTACCCTTGCGCGCCGTATCCCGACAATGCGGCGATTCCCAAGAACGACATTGCGCAGGTGCTGGCCAGCATGGGACAGCTTCGGCTCATGGACGAGACCATCTACCTGCGCTCCTCGTCCATCAACATCATGAACGGCATGATCAGCGTCACCTTCTCCTGTGACGGCACCCACTACATGCCCTGCGACGAGTTCCTGTCCAAGAACATGTCCTTCTGGCTCGGCAGAGCGGCATAGCCGCGGGCAGCCCCTGGTTGCTACGCGGAGGGGGGCCGGTCGGTGGGCCAGTCCCGTATATGAAGGTCCCGCTGCGGGAAGGGGATCTCCACCCCGTTCGCGCGGAAGGCGGCGTCAATGGCGAAGTTCAGGTCACTGATCACCACCAGGCGCATATCGATGTTGGTGATGTAGGCCCGCAGCTCGAAGTTCAAGGAGCTGTCGCCGAACTCGCGGAACAGCACCACCGGCTGGGGTGCGCTGTCGTCGGTGATGATCTGGGGATGGACGGCGGCCGCCTCCAGCATGAGCTGTTTGACCTTTTCGGTGTCGCTGCCGTAGGCGACGCCTACCGGCACCCGCACCCGCCCGCGGGTGTCATGGAGCATCCAGTTGGTGACCTGCCCGGAGATGAGCTCTGAGTTGGGCACGATGACGTCCGCCCGGTCGAAGGTCTGGATCTGGGTGGAGCGGATGCGGATGCGTTTGACGTAGCCTTCGGTGCTGCCCACCACGATCCAGTCGCCGGTGCGGATGGGGCGTTCGAACAGCAGGATCAGCCCGGAGACGAAATTGTTGACGATGTTCTGCAGGCCGAAGCCTATGCCCAGGGAAAGCGCGCCGGCGATGATAGCGAGGTTCTTGTACTGGAATCCGGCCACGCCCAGGGCGATGATCACGGCCAGCGCGATGCCCAGATACCCGGTGATCGCGACCATGGCCTCGCGGGCGCCGCGTTCCATGCGGGTCTTGGTGAGCCAGCGCCGTTCCAGGCGCGATCGGAACCAGCTGGTGGCCGCCACCAGCACCAGCAGGGTGAAGGCGGCCACGGCAATCCGTCCGGGAATGATCTGCAGGGAGCCGACGTTGAAGCCGTTCACCAGATAGCCCTGGACCTTCTGGACCACCGGTGCGGACAGGCCCCATATTCGCAGGATGCTGAGGATGAACACGACCCACAGCACCATGGTGGTCAGCACCCGCACCGCCACCATCCCCGGCAGCGGATCGGAGGCGCCGATGCCGAGGGTCTTGCGAAGGCGCCGCTGCCAG
>DATFLG010000120.1:0-4821 GCA_035267985.1 Gammaproteobacteria bacterium
ATCTTCTCCAGCAGCCGGGCCTTGTTGACCTGGTAGGGCAGCTCGGTGACCACAATGGACTGGCGGCCCCGCGACTCGTCGGTTTCCACCTCCGCCTGCGCGCGCACATAGATGCGTCCGCGCCCGGTGTGGTAGGCCTCATGAATGCCCCGCACCCCGTTGATGATGCCGCCGGTGGGAAAATCCGGCCCGGGCACATGCTGCATCAGCCCGTCCACGTCGATGTCCGGGTCGTCGATCAGCGCCAGGCAGGCGTCGACGGTCTCGGTAAGGTTGTGGGGAGGGATGTTGGTGGCCATGCCCACGGCGATGCCCGCCGAGCCGTTGACCAGCAGGTTGGGCAGGCGGGTGGGGAATACCGCCGGTTCCTGCTCGGACTCGTCGTAGTTGGGGACGAAGTCCACCGTCTCCTTGTCGATGTCCGCCAGCAGCTCATGGGCGATGCGCGCCATGCGCACTTCGGTGTAGCGCATGGCGGCGGGGGCGTCCCCGTCCACCGAGCCGAAGTTGCCCTGCCCGTCCACCAGCATGTAACGCATGGAGAACGGCTGGGCCATGCGCACGATGGTGTCGTACACCGCGGTGTCGCCGTGGGGGTGGTATTTACCGATCACATCCCCGACCACGCGGGCGGATTTCTTGTAGGGCTTGTTCCAATCGTTGCCCAGCTCGCTCATGGCGAACAGGACCCGCCGGTGCACCGGCTTGAGGCCGTCGCGCACGTCCGGCAGCGCCCGCCCGACGATCACGCTCATGGCGTAATCCAGGTAGGACTGCTTCATCTCATCTTCGAGATTGACCGGCAGGACTTCTTTGGCGAACTCAGCCATGGGCAGGTATGCGCACCTTGTTGGTCTGGAACCCGGCCGCGGCCACCTTTTGGGACAAGGCCCAGGCGCCCGCACAGGCGTTCAAGCGCACTATCGTATCACAGGAGGGTTTTGCGGGGCATCCGGGCGCGGATCGCTCTCAGGGCCTCTCAGGGCCTTTCAGGGCGGATCTGCGCCCCGGGGAAGTCGGATTCAGCCGCCATCAGGGCCGTCAGCCCCGGCCCGTCGGGGGCCTTCACCACGCCACGCTCGGTGACAATGGCATCCACCAGGGCCGCCGGGGTCACGTCAAAGGCCGGATTCCATGCATCGGCGCCCGCCGCCGCCACCGGCTGCCCCGCCAGGGTGAGGATTTCCTCGGCGCCCCGGGCCTCAATGGGAATCCCGTCCCCGCTGGTCACCGCCAGGTCCACGGTGGAGGTGGGGGCCGCCACCATGAAGCCGACGCCATGATGACGGGCCGCCACGGCCAGCCCGTAGGTGCCGATCTTGTTGGCCACGTCCCCGTTGGCGGCGATACGGTCGGCCCCCACCACCACCCATTGCACCTTGCCCAGGCGCATCAGGTGGGCGGCGGCGCCGTCGGCGATCAGGGTCACCGGGATCCGGTCCCGCACCAGCTCCCAGGCGGTGAGCCGCGCCCCCTGGAGCCAGGGCCGGGTTTCGTCGGCATACACCGCCTGCAGCCGGCCCCGGCTCCAGGCGCTGCGGATCACCCCCAGGGCGGTGCCGTAGCCGCCGGTGGCCAGGGATCCGGTGTTGCAATGGGTCAACACGCCGCTGCCGGCCTCCATCAGGGCGGCACCCAGGGCGCCCATGGCGTGGTTGGCCGCTACGTCCTCGTCATGGATGCGCCGGGCCTCCTCCAGCAGCGCGGACTCCGGGTCGCCCTGCACCGCGTCCAGCACCCGGGCCATGCGCTGCAGGGCCCAGGCCAGATTGACGGCCGTGGGCCGGGCCGCCGCCAGGCGCGTCATGTCCTCCTCCAGCCCGTGCCGCCAGCCGCCGGGGGCCTGGGCATAGCGGGTCCGGGCGGCCAGCACCACGCCATAGGCGGCGGTGATGCCGATGGCCGGCGCGCCCCGCACCACCATATTCCGGATGGCCTCGGCCACGCCGGCTGCGCTGTCCAGGCACAGATAAGCTTCCCGGGCGGGCAGTGCGCGCTGGTCCAGAAGGCGCAGACCTTCGGCGGTCCACTGCACGGCACGCACGCTGTCATGTTCATCGGTCATGTCATGCTCCAACACTCCGGGGCCGTCACCTTTGTCAGGATCCCCCGGGGCGGCAGGTCTCTACAGCCAGGCTCGGAAGCGACCCCGGCGGCGGCAAACCGTCAGTTTCCCACACGCTGCGCTGGTTGGAAATCGCCCATCCCGGTACAATTCGCCGCGCCGCAGACGCTTACGGAGACCCCCATGATCCCACGGCTCGACAGCCGCCGCCTCACCGGCCCCTGCCCGGGGGGATCCGACCGTGACTGAGATCGACAGCCTGCATCATGCCCGCTGGGTGATTCCCGTAGAACCCGAGTCGGCGGTTCTGGAGCACCACAGCGTGGCCGTCCATGAGGGGCGCATCGTCGACGTGCTGCCCCGGGACGAAGCCGCGCAGCGTTACCGGGCTTCGACCACCTTCGAGCTGCACGCCCATGCCCTGATCCCCGGCCTGGTCAATGCCCATACCCACGCGGCCATGAGCCTGCTGCGGGGCCTGGCGGACGACCTGCCTCTCATGGACTGGCTGAAGAACCATGTCTGGCCGGCGGAAGGCCGCTGGGTGAATGAGGAATTCGTCCACGACGGGACCCAGCTCGCCGTGGCCGAAATGCTGCGCGGCGGCACCACCTGCTTCAACGACATGTACTTTTTCCCGGACACCACGGCGCGGGTGGCTTCCAATGCCGGCATGCGGGCCACGGTGGGACTGATCCTGATCGACTTTCCCACCGCCTGGGCAAGCGGCCCCGAGGAATACCTGGCCAAGGGGCTGGAGGTCCACGACCAATACCGATACGACCCGCTGATCGGCACGGCGTTCGCGCCCCACGCACCCTATACGGTTTCCGACGCTCCCCTGGAGCGGATGCGGACCCTGGCCGACGAGCTGGATCTGCCGGTGCACATGCATGTGCACGAAACGGCCCATGAGGTGGAAAACGCCGGCGGCGTGCGTCCCCTGGAGCGGCTGCACGGCCTGGGGCTGGTCTCCCCGTCCCTGCTCGCCGTGCACATGACCCAGCTCACCGAGTCGGAAATCAGCCGCTTCGCCAATGCGGGGGGCCGCGTGGTCCACTGCCCCGAGTCCAATCTGAAGCTGGCCAGCGGCTTCTGCCCGGTGCAGCGCCTGGACGAGGCCGGGGTGCTGGTGGCCCTGGGCACCGACGGTGCCGCCAGCAACAATGACCTGGACATGTTCGGGGAGATGCGCACCGCCGCCCTGCTGGCCAAGGCCGTGAGCGGCGACGCCAGCGCCCTGCCGGCCCACCGGGCCCTGCGCATGGCCACCCTCAACGGGGCCCTGGCGCTGGGCCGGGGCGAGGAGCTCGGCTCCCTGGAACCGGGCAAATGGGCGGACCTGGTGGCGGTGCGGCTGGATGAGCTGGAAAGCGAACCGGTCTACAACCCGGTCTCCCAGCTGGTGTATGCCACCGGTCGCCACCAGGTGACCGACGTGTGGGTGGCGGGGCGCCATCTGCTCAACAACCGTGAGCTGACCACCCTGGACCCGGCGGAGGTCGCCGCCCGGGCCCGCCAGTGGGGCCGCCAGATCCGCGCGACCGACCAACACCGGAATTGAGCGACGCCACGGCCCAAAGAAGAACCAGATGCGCCACGGAAGACACGGAAATCACGGAAATCACGGAAAAATAGACGTAGCGCGCAAAAAGCCTGGTGCATTGCGCCGGATGATCTGCTTCCCGATTCTTTCATCCGTGTGTCCCGTGGCTCTTCTGACAAAATGTTTCGGACGGTCCGGTACGATGTCTTCGGTTATTGCGCCCGAAACGGGCGCGCAGCCATCGGGTTGGGACATCGGACGGGAAGCCTGCGATACCGCCCCTGGATTCTTCACGTCCGTGGATTCCGTGGGTTCCGTGGCTCTTACAAAGCCTGCCGGATGTCCGGCGCAATGCGCTGCGCTCATCGCGCCCTGCGGGATGAATGACTACCCAATTGTTGCGTCCGTGTCTTCCGTGGCCCATTTTGGTTTTGATCGAAGACGTTTCCGTGGATTCCGTGGGTTCCGTGGCTCTCACGATCTCTGCCATGGCGCTGCACTGTTTGAAGGGGACTGACCCATGATCCGGCTCTACGACTACGAGCGCTCCGGCAACTGTTACAAGGTGCGGCTGCTGCTGGCGCTGCTGGGCCTGCCCTGGGAACGGGTACCGGTGGACCTGCGCCGGGGCGAGGAGCGCCGCCCCGAGTTTCTGGCCCTCAATCCCCGCGGGCAGGTGCCGGTGCTCACGGACGGGGACTGGGTGGTCTGGGATTCCCAGGCGATCCTGGTCTACCTGGCCCGGCGCTATGGTGGTGCGCAGTGGCTGCCCCAGGAGGCCCGGCCTCTGGCCGAGGTGCAACAATGACTGGCTGTGGCGGGCAACGAAGTGCTCTACGGCCTCGCCCGCACCCGGGCCATCGTCCAGTTCGGCCGGCCGGGTGAGGTCACCGAAACCCGAGCCCTGGGCGAGCAGGCCCTGACCCTGTTTGAGTCGCACCTGCAGGGGCGCGAATGGCTGACCCTGGAACAGCCGGGCCTGGCGGACGTGGCCTGCTATCCTTACGTCGCCCTGGCGCCGGAAGGGGGGTTCGATCTGACACCCCTGGAGGCCGTGCGTCGCTGGCTGGAGCGGGTGGCCGCCCTGCCCGGCTGGGTGGGAATGCCCGGCCTGTACCCCGGGCCCCAGCGCCAATGACACGAGCGCCAACAGCACTGGAGACCGACCCGAGATGACCGATACCGCGCCCAACGTGGACAACGGGGAAAT
>DATFLG010000121.1:0-8704 GCA_035267985.1 Gammaproteobacteria bacterium
CTCCTGACATTGAAGCTGGGTGAGGGCTGTCGTGGACGGCAGTCCCCGCCGCGGCTGCGAATCGGGGCCAGTGCCCGCGCAGGCGGAAGACCAATCCGCGCTGCCTACCGCCGAGAGCCTGTCCCGCGGCCCGTGCGAAGCCATGTCCCAAGGCCCGGGGCCTGTGGCGCTCGGACCGGAGCGTGCCTCCGCCTAATGATGTTCGGGTGACGCCACTCAGGCCGATGGTGGCCGGCCATGCCGGTGCACTACCGGCAGTTCCCGGTCGCGTCCGAGCATAAAGTGTACCACGGCGCCGCTTCCGGCGCAGGGGCGGGTGGTGGCGGGCGGTTGGGAGGGCAGTCCGGGGGCGGCCGGGTTTTCTTTCGTTTGTCAGGCTGTTAAAGCTTTTGTGTTGAAACCGGAAGGCGCTTGAAACGCGCCCGGCAATGCCGGACACTTCCCGGGATGCAACCGACGTTCGTTCACCTCCATCTGCACACCGAATACTCCCTGGTCGACGGGCTGGTACGGATCAAGCCCCTGGTCCGGGCCGCCGCAGAGGCGGGCATGCCCGCGGTGGCCGTGACCGACCAGAGCAACCTGTTCGGCATGGTCAAGTTCTACAAGGCGGCCATGGCGGCGGGGGTCAAGCCCATCATCGGCGTCGACCTGTGGGTCAACACCGGCGCCGAGTCCGGCCAGCCCGCGAGGCTGGTGCTTCTGTGCCAGGACGACGCCGGTTACCGCAACCTCACGACGCTGGTGTCACGGGCCTACCTGGACGGGCAGCATCGGGGCATCCCCATGGTGGAGGGGCAGTGGCTTGAGGGGTACAGCGAGGGCCTGATTGCGCTGTCGGGGGGGTGCCGCGGAGAGATCGGGCAGGCGCTGCTGGCGGACAACCGGGCGCTCGCGCGCTCGACTCTCGAGCGCTGCCAGCGTCTGTTCCCGGGACGCTTCTACCTGGAGCTGCAGCGCACCGGCCGTGACGGCGAGGAGGACTATCTCCACGCCGCCGTGGATCTGGCGGGCGAAGCGGGCGTCCCGGTGGTGGCTACCAACGACGTGCATTTCATCCGGCGTGAGGATTTCGAGGCCCACGAGGCCCGGGTGTGCATTCACGACGGACGCACCCTGGACGACCCCCGGCGTCCACGCCGCCACAGCGACCAGCAGTACCTGCGCAGTCCCGAGGAGATGGCCGCTTTGTTCTCGGATCTTCCGGAAGCGCTGGACAACACGGTGGAAATCGCCAAACGGTGCAACCTGGGATTGACCCTCGGCCGCAACGTGCTGCCCGAATTTCCCGTCCCGGCGGGCATGACCACCGAAGACCACCTGCGGACGCAGGCCCGGGAGGGGCTGGAGCGGCGTCTGGCGAAGACATTCGACACCCAGGGTCCCGACTTCGCAGAACAGCGCAAACCCTACGATGAGCGGCTCGACCGGGAGCTGGACGTCATCATTCAGATGGGGTTTCCGGGCTACTTCCTCATCGTCGCCGATTTCATTCAATGGGCGAAGGCCAATGGCGTGCCTGTGGGACCGGGGCGCGGTTCCGGCGCCGGTTCCCTGGTGGCCTATGCGCTGACTATCACTGATCTGGATCCGCTCAGATACGATCTGCTGTTCGAACGTTTTCTCAATCCCGAGCGGGTGTCCATGCCGGATTTCGACGTGGACTTCTGCATGGAGGGCCGCGACCGGGTCATCGACTACGTGGCCGAGCGCTACGGCCGGGAGAAGGTCTCCCAGATCATCACCTACGGGTCCATGGCGGCCAAGGCCGTGGTGCGGGACGTGGGCCGGGTACTGGGCCATCCCTACGGGTTTGTCGACCGCATCGCCAAACTCATCCCGTTCGAGATCGGAATGACCCTGGACAAGGCGCTGGAGCAGGAGGAGGGGCTGCGTGATCTCTGCGACCAGGAAGAAGAGGTGCGCTCGATCATCGACCTTGCCCGCGCCCTGGAAGGACTGGCACGGAATGCGGGCAAGCATGCCGGCGGTGTGGTCATCGCACCATCGAAGCTGACGGACTTCGCCCCGCTCTACTGCGAACAGGGCGGCCAGAGCCTGGTCACGCAATTCGACAAGGACGACGTGGAGGCCGTCGGGCTGGTGAAGTTCGACTTCCTCGGCCTGCGTACGCTGACCATCATCGACTGGGCGCTGCGGACCATCAATACCGAACGCGGCGGGCGCGAGCCCGTGGACATCGGATCCATTCCACTGGACGACACGGCCAGCCTGGAGCTGCTCAAGTCCTGCGCCACCACCGCGGTATTCCAGCTCGAATCCAGCGGCATGAAGGACCTCATCCGCCGCCTGCAGCCCGACAGCTTCGAGGATATCGTGGCCCTGGTGGCGCTGTTCCGGCCCGGCCCGCTGCAGTCGGGCATGGTGGACGACTTCATCAACCGCAAGCACGGCCGGGCCAGGGTCGAGTATCCCCATCCTGAACTCGAGCCCATCCTCAAGCCTACCTACGGCGTGATTCTCTACCAGGAGCAGGTGATGCAGATCGCCCAGGTCCTGGCCGGCTACACCCTGGGCGGCGCCGACCTGCTGCGCCGGGCCATGGGCAAGAAGAAGCCCGAGGAGATGGCGAAGCAGCGGGAGGTCTTCACCCAGGGCGCCCTGGGACGGGGTGTCGAGGAGCGCACGGCGAGCTACATTTTCGATCTGATGGAAAAATTCGCCGGCTACGGATTCAACAAATCCCACTCGGCGGCCTACGCCCTGCTTTCCTACCAGACTGCCTGGCTCAAGGCCCACCATCCCGCGGCTTTCATGGCCGCAGTGCTGTCGGCCGACATGGACAATACCGACAAGGTGGTGCGTCTGATCGACGAATGCCGGGACATGAAGCTGCAGGTCGTTCCACCGGACATCAACCGCTCGGAGTACCGCTTCACCATCGAGGGCGAGGACACCGTGGTCTACGGCCTGGGGGCGATCAAGGGCGTGGGTCAGGCCGCCATCGAGATCGTGATTGCCGAGCGTTCCGAACACGGTCCGTTTACGAGCCTGTTCGAGTTTGCCCGGCGGGTGGATATGCGCAGACTCAATCGCCGGGTGATGGAGGCGCTGATCCGGGCGGGGGCCTTCGACAGCCTGGGCTCGAACCGCGCCACCCTGACCGCGCTGCTGCCCGCGGCGCTGAAGACGGGCGAGCAGCATGTGCGCGACCATGCCGCCGGCCAGAGCGATCTGTTCGGCGGGCCCGCCGAGCCGCAGGTGCAGCCCGAGGAATCCGTGGAGCTGCCCGAGTGGGATGATGACCAGCGGCTGCAGGGGGAGAAGGAGACGCTGGGCCTGTATCTGACCGGCCATCCCATCGAGCGCTACCAGCAGGAGCTGCGTGCGGTGATAACCGGTCCGCTTGCCGAGCTGGCCGGTCCGAGCGGAGAGGGCTGGGAGGGCGGCAGCGGACGCCGTGGCGAGCGCCCGGTGGTCATCGCGGGTCTGGTGGTGGCCCTGCGGGTGCGCAGCACCCAGTCCGGGCGCCGCATGGCGTTTCTGACCCTCGACGACCGCAGCGCACGCATGGAGGTGGGGGTGTTCGCCGACACCTTCGAGCATCATCGGGCGATGCTGGCCAAGGACCGGGTGCTGGTGGTGGAGGGCTCTCTGGGGCTGGACGACTATTCCGGCGGCTATCGGGTCACCGCGGAGAGGATCCACGACATCGATCAGGTCCGCCAGGTCTTTGCCAGGGGCCTGGTCATCGGAGTGGACGCCGAACAGGCCGCCAACGGCTTCGTTCCCTCGCTGGCTCGGGCCCTGGAGCCGTTCCGGGAAGGCGACTGCCCGGTGTGGATCGAGTACCGCAACGGGCGCGCAGGCGCCCGGCTGGCGCTGGGCCGGCAATGGCGGGTGCGCCCCACCGACGAGCTGCTGCACCGGCTGAGGGAGCTGGCCGGCCCCCAGGGCGTGCAGGTGGAATACAGTGAGCAGGCGGCGAGGCAGCGGCCCGCTGGCCGCCCCTGAAAAGCGGCGGGCCAGCGGGTATAATCCTGTCCCTACACGACCACCCCTACACGGCCAACAAAGACGAGCCCGCAATGAACCTCAATTTCCTGGACTTCGAACAGCCCATCGCCGAGCTCGAGGCCAAGATCGAGGAGCTGCGGTACGTGGGCGACGACGCCGAGATCAACATCAGCGAGGAGATCGCACGCCTGCAGGCCAAGAGCCGGTCGCTCACCGAGTCCATTTTCACGAACCTCACCGCCTGGCAGGTGGCCCAGCTTGCCCGCCATCCCCAGCGCCCCTACACCCTCGATTACATCGACCGCATATTCACCGAATTCCAGGAGCTGCACGGTGACCGCAGCTTCGCGGACGATCCGGCCATCGTGGGCGGCATCGCCCGCCTCGAGGGGCGGCCGGTGATGGTCATCGGCCAGCAGAAGGGGCGCGATACCAAGGAGAAGCTGCACCGCAACTTCGGGATGCCCCGTCCCGAGGGCTACCGCAAGGCGCAGCGCCTGATGGAAACCGCTGAGCGGTTCAAGCTGCCGCTGCTCACCTTCATCGACACTCCCGGCGCCTATCCGGGCATCGGAGCCGAGGAACGCGGGCAGAGCGAGGCCATTGCCCGCAATCTGTTCGTCCTGGCCCGGCTGAAGACGCCCATCGTGTGCACGGTGATCGGCGAAGGCGGCTCCGGCGGTGCGCTGGCCATCGGCGTCGGGGACCGGGTCCTCATGCTCCAGTACAGCACGTATTCGGTGATTTCGCCGGAAGGCTGCGCCTCCATTCTGTGGAAGAGCCCGGACAAGGCTCAGGAGGCCGCCGAGGCGTTGGGGATCACTTCGCCCCGCCTCAGGGACCTGGGGCTGATCGACGCGGTGATCGACGAGCCCCTGGGGGGCGCCCATCGCGATCCGGCGGCCATGGCCGAAACCCTTAAGGCAGCGCTGATCGAGCAGCTGGATGCCCTGGAGCGGCCATCCACCGAAGAGCTGCTTGACAGCCGTTACCAGCGCCTGATGGCCTACGGGCATTTCACCGAACGCCAGTAGAGATCACTCGGCAGGGCCGGCTGCCGGCTCCGGCGGCTGTGAGGGACAGGCGATGAGTGGGCCGCTCCGGGAACGCGTTCTGCAAAGGCTGGCCTGCCTGGGGGAGACCCGGCAGGTCTGGGTCGCCTTCAGCGGCGGACTGGACTCCCATGTGCTGCTCCACGTGCTGGGCGCCGAGCGCCAACGTCTGCCCGGCGCCCTGGGCGCCGTTCACGTGGACCACGGGCTGCATCCGGATTCAGGGGACTGGGCCCGCCACTGCACGGCGGTATGCGCACAGTTGGAGGTGCCCCTGGTCACCCTGGCGGGCCATGTCCGCCGCGGCGCCGGAGAGAGCCCGGAGGCGGCCGCCCGTGAAGCCCGTTACCGGGCGCTGGAGCGCTGGCTGCCCGCCGGCGCTGTCCTGCTGACAGCCCACCATCAGGACGATCAGGCCGAGACCCTGGTGCTGCAGCTGCTGCGGGGCGCCGGCCCCCACGGGCTGGCGGCCATGGCAGCGGCGGCTCCCTTCGCCAACGGCTGGCTGGGTCGACCCCTGTTGCCCGAATCCCGCGCCCATCTGACGGAATATGCCCGGAATCACGATCTGGTATGGATTGACGATCCCAGCAACCTGGATCCGGGGTTCGACCGCAACCGCCTGCGCCGGGAGATCTTTCCTCTGCTGCGTGAACGCTGGCCGGCGCTGGGGGCGACTCTGGCCCGCAGCGCCGGCCATCAGGCCGAAGCCGCCGCGCTGCTGGACGAGCTGGCGGCCGAGGACGCCGCCCGGGCGCAACGGTCCGCCGGGACCACCTTGTCAGTGTCGGTGTTGCGGGAATTGCCCGGGCCGCGGCGGCGCAACCTGCTGCGTTACTGGCTTCGCCGCCGGGGGCTGCGGCCGCCGTCGTCGGCGCGGCTGGCGCGCATGGAACATGATCTGCTCACCGAACGGGCCGACGGCCAGCCCTGCGTCGCCTGGGCGAAGGTTCAGGTGCGCCGCTACCGGGACCGGTTGTACGTGACCGAGCGGCTCTCCCCGCCGGATCCGCGGGCCCGGATGCACTGGCAGCCGCCCACGCCATTGAGCCTGCCCCGGGCGGGCGGGGTGCTCGAAGCGCTGCCGGCGCGGGGGCAAGGACTGGCGGTGGCGTGCCTGAGGGGCGCCGCGGTCGAGATCGGTTTCCGGCGCGGCGGCGAACGCCTGCGCCCGGCGGGACGGGGCGGGCGTCATGCGCTGAAGAAACTGTTGCAGGAACGAGGCATTCCGCCCTGGGAGCGCGAACGACTGCCCCTGGTCTTCGTGGACGGAGAACTGGCCGCGGTGGCGGGCCAGTGGGTGTGCGAAGGTTTCCAGGCCGAGGGGGACGCCGAGGGTCTGTGTCTTTGCTGGAGCCGCCTGCCGGCGTGGGTCTGCTGAGGGCCGGCTAACGATTGTCGAAGTACCCGGGATCTGGTAACGTCTAATCCCGTCTTGGGTGACCTCCGGCCACCTTCCCGCTGTTCGGAATCCGATGACCCGATTCATCTTCATTACAGGCGGTGTCGTGTCCTCACTGGGCAAAGGCATCGCCGCCGCCTCGTTGGGCGCGATACTCGAAGCCCGCGGTCTGAAAGTCACCATGCTCAAGCTGGATCCGTATATCAACGTGGATCCCGGCACCATGAGCCCGTTCCAGCATGGTGAGGTGTTCGTGACCGAGGACGGTGCCGAAACCGACCTGGATCTCGGTCACTACGAGCGCTTCGTGCGCACCACCATGACCAAGGCCAACAACTTCACCACGGGCCAGATCTACGAGAACGTGATCCGCAAGGAGCGCCGGGGCGAGTACCTGGGCGGCACCGTGCAGGTGATTCCCCACATCACCGACGAGATCAAGCGCTCCGTCCTGGAGGGCGCCGACGACGCCGATGTGGCCATGGTGGAGATCGGCGGCACCGTGGGTGATATCGAGTCCCTGCCGTTCCTGGAAGCCATCCGTCAGATGGGCGTCGAGCTGGGCCACGACCGGGTGCTGTTCATGCATCTGACGCTGCTGCCCTACATTGCCGCCTCGGGCGAGGTCAAGACCAAGCCCACGCAGCACTCGGTGAAGGAGCTGCGCTCCATCGGCATCCAGCCCGACGTGCTGCTGTGCCGGTCCGATCGCGAGCTGCCTCCCGACGAGCGGCGCAAGATCGCCCTGTTCACCAATGTGGAGGAGCGGGCGGTGATCTCGGCCATCGACGTGGACAGCATCTACAAGATTCCCCTGATCCTCCATGCCCAGCAGCTGGACGACATCGTGGTGGACAAGCTCCACCTGTCAGTGCCTGCGGCGGACCTGCATGAGTGGGACAAGGTTGTCGAGGACCAGGAGCACCCCGACGCCGATGTCACGGTGGCGGTGGTGGGCAAATACGTGAACCTCACCGAATCCTACAAATCCCTTTCCGAAGCCCTTGTACATGCCGGTATTCACACCCGCACCAAGGTCAACATCCGCTATGTGGACTCGGAAGTGATCGAGCGCGAAGGCCCGGGACTGCTGGAGGGGGCCGATGCCATCCTGGTGCCGGGGGGATTCGGCCAGCGGGGCGTGGAAGGCAAGATACAGGCGGTGCGCTACGCCCGTGAGGGACGGGTCCCCTACCTGGGTATCTGTCTGGGCATGCAGGTGGCGGTGATCGAGTACGCCCGCGACGTGGCGGGCATTGCCGGCGCCCACAGCACCGAGTTCCACAAGGATTGCGAGGATCCGGTCATCGCCCTGATCACCGAGTGGCTCACGGATGAAGGCACGGTGGAGCGGCGCAGCGCGGAATCCGACCTGGGCGGCACCATGCGCCTCGGAGGCCAGCAGTGCCGCCTGAAACCCGACACCCTGGCCCACCGGATGTACGGCCGGGACGTGATCGTCGAGCGCCACCGGCACCGCTACGAGTTCAACAACCGCTATCGGGACCGGCTGCAGCAGGCCGAGCTGGTGGTTTCAGGGACCTCCATGGACGACAACCTGGTGGAAGTGATCGAGATCGGCGATCATCCCTGGTTCCTGGCCTGTCAGTTCCATCCCGAATTCACTTCCACGCCGCGCTATGGGCATCCCGTGTTCACGGGGTTCATCCGTGCCGCCCGCGAGTATCGCGAATCACATCCGGCCCGTGCCGCCGGCGTCCCCACCGCCCATGCCGACGCCTGAACATGGTGTCGCCCACCCCTGGAAAGGTCTGACAACATGAAGCTGTGCGGCTTTGAGGCGGGCATCGATCGGCCGCTGTTCCTGATTGCCGGTCCGTGCGTCATCGAAAGCGAGCAGCTGGCGCTGGACACGGCGGGCCAGCTCAAGGAGATTGCCGCGGCGCTGGGTGTCCCGTTCATCTACAAGTCATCGTTCGACAAGGCCAACCGCTCGTCCCACGCCAGTTTCCGCGGCCCCGGCCTGGAAGAAGGCCTGCGGATCCTGCAGGCCGTGGGCGAGCAGATCCAGGTGCCGGTGTTGACGGATGTCCACGAGGACACGCCCCTGGAGGAGGTGGCTGCGGTGGTGGACGTGCTTCAGACACCGGCGTTTCTCTGCCGGCAGACCAATTTCATCCAGAACGTGGCCCGTCAGGGCCGGCCGGTGAATATCAAGAAGGGCCAGTTCCTGGCGCCGTGGGACATGAAGAACGTGGTGGACAAGGCGCGGGCCGCGGGCAACGACGGAATCATGGTCTGCGAGCGCGGG
>DATFLG010000122.1:0-2725 GCA_035267985.1 Gammaproteobacteria bacterium
ACGCCGTGGTCGGCCCACGCCGGACCCGGCGGACCCTCAGGGCGTTGGCCTGGTAATCGGGCCGCGGCCCGTCCCTGGTCATGACGGGCTGTTCCTGTTCGAGCCGGACATGGGTGGCATTGAGGTTGGCGGCGGCCGCCCGCACGACGCCGTCGGAGCCCGGCTCTCCGGTGTAGGAATTGACAGGGTCGTACAGGGCGTGGTCGATGCTCTGTCCGGCAAGCACGAACGGAAAGACCGCGCTGCGGCCGGACGGGGTCTGAGGGTAGTCGAACCAGCGGGCGTTGAGAGCCCAGGCCTCGGGGGAACCCAGCTCCAGCCAGTCGAGAATGCGCGCCCCCGGCTCCACGCCCTCGAACCAGGATTTCAGTCGCCCGATGCGGCTTTTCCCCAGCTGCGCCAGCGCCGACCCGAAGTTCGCGGGCGCCAGCATGATGAGATGGCTCATGGGGCAGGGGCCGGAGCGTGGCCGCTGCCCATAGTAGCGGTCCCACCAGTCCCGCACCACGGGACCACCGGTGGAATGGGTGATGCACACAAACCGCCGTCCCTGATCCAGGAGCGGGCCCAGCTGCCGGCGGACGGCGGCGTCGAAGGCCCGGGACACATCCTCCAGGCGGACCTCGTCGCGGAAGCTGACGTACTGGCTGAGCCAGATCTGCCGGACGTCCAGATCGAGGCCGTTCTCGTGACGGGCCCGGGCCTCCAGGCGTTCGGGGAGCTTTCCGTACGTGCGGGTGTTGTGCACGCTCCAGCCGTGAACAAGCACCACGATCCGTTTCCGTTCGGCAGCCATGTCTGTCCCAGCCCTCCCTGCACCCAGGCCGACAGCCCCGATTGTTGGCCTTCACCGCCGCCTTGTCGAGAAGCGGGGCCGCTGACGCCGCGTCTGCCGGATCATTCCTGGACGCCGTGGATCCCGGGCGTCGACCCGGGCGCTTTGCCGGCGGAAGAGGCCGGGGGAGCAATGGCCGGCGCCGGAAGCCGGGCGTGGCGGGATCGTGTCAGCCGGCGGGAACGCCCACTGGGACGATGACTACTGGAACGATCACTACTGGGGGAAAATCATGGGTAATTCAACCCGACCGGGAAGGTCGAGGCGGGATGCGCGCCGTCCCTGGCGCTCCCGGCCAGCGGGTCAGGCCTTGGCGCCACCGCGCTTGCGCACATAGCCCAGGCCGGCGAGCCCCGCGCCGAACAGGAACACAGTGCCGGGCTCGGGCACCGAGGAGGGGGTGGTGCCGCCGCCTGTCACCAGCCCCACGCACTCGTTGTTGGGGCAGATGGTGGAGGGCGACTCCTCCAGAGAAAAGTACGTGCTCTGCTGGGATCCGAGCCCGCCGATGAAGTTCACCGTGCCGTTGTTGGCGTCGGTCACGGTGAAGTAGGTGCTCGGGCCTTCGTACCCGGTCAGGACATAGCCCGGGGGCAGCCCGGTCGAGGGAGCCGGCGAGCCGTAAACCTGGATGCCGTCGCCGTCGAAACCGAAGATGTTGCTGCCCGTCAGATCGACGGACGCCAGGGTCTGGTCGGAGTTGTTCTGAACGCCCACCAGGGTGTCCTCGATATTCTCATAGGGCGGAATACTGGGATCGGTGAGCGCGGAAAAATTGGTCCCGTCCCACTGGATGAGCACCGAGCAGCTGGCGCTGCTGCCGATGCTGGGGCACTGGTTGAACGGCACGGCCTGGGCGGGCGGCATGGTCACCAGCCCCGCCACACCCACGGCGGCCAACGGCAGAGCCTTGATGAGTCTTTGTAATTTCATTGTTGTTCTCCCCTTGCTGAAAAATCCTGCTTCCGTACAACGGAGGTACGGCCTCTTCGTTCTGCGCACCCGGCACCTGGGCTCAGAGACCTGCTGCGCTTTTTGGCAATCGGGCAAGCAGGTTCCATACCAACCGTGAATCCCGCCTCCGGCACGCGACATAACTTTCTGTCTATCAAGGGCCCGCAGCCCTCGGGACATCGGCGCCCACAACCGGGAGCCGCGCCGTTGAGACCGGGCATGTAAAATTTTATGACAGTGCCGCCCCGCCGCGGCCCCGGCCACGGAAAGTGCGCCGGCCAGTGACCCGCCGGCATGGGGCCTGCTCCGCCCCCGGCCTGCTCACGCCCAATTGACTTTCCAGGTTTCTGCGCCAAGCTTTGACAATACTGCTCCTCGGTTGAGCACCCCGTCGGGGGCGGCAGACGGACACGCCGCGCTCCGCCATGGAGGGGCCGACCATGACGGCACTCCTGCAATGAATGGCGAAACCGCCATTGCCGCTCTCCCGTCACGATCTGCGGGTCGTGACGGGCAGCCTGGTTGCGCTCACCGCGCTGGCCTGGGCCTACCTGGTCCACCCGCCTCCATGATTCTGCTGTTCACACGCTTTGCAGAGCGCCAACCCGGGTGCCTACCGGCGGACCGGGGCGTTCGCCGCCGGCTATCTGCTGGCCGGGTCCGCACTCACCGACCGGGCGGCCGGTGGTGGGGCCGTGCTGTTGGTCGCCGGGGTGCGGCTGGCGGCCCCGGGTTGACCTAAAACGAATGCCCGGTCCGCATGGAGCGGACCCGGCGCTTCCAGGAGGAAGGGAAAATGACATACACAGACTGGGAAATCCGGGGACCCATCGCGGTCAGCTGCAACTGCGACTGGGGATGCCCCTGTCAGTTCAACAGCCGGCCCACCTACGGCGACTGTCATGCCGCCCTGGGCATGCAGGTGGAGAGCGGGCA
>DATFLG010000123.1:0-2545 GCA_035267985.1 Gammaproteobacteria bacterium
CTGGCCAACCCCCTGTCGGCGGAGCTGTCGGTGATGCGGACCACCCTCTGGAGCGGCCTGGTCCGGGCCGTCCAGCACAACCATTATCGCCAGCAGTCCCGGATCCGGTTGTTCGAGTACGGTCTGAGGTTTATATATGAAGACGATGAATTAAAACAGGAAAACATGATCGCCGGCATCGCTGCGGGACGCCGTTTTCCGGAGCATTGGGACACGGCGGCGTCCGCGCTGGACTTCTTCGACGTCAAAGGGGATCTGCAGGCCCTCCTGGCGCTGGGGGGGGGGCCGGTGGCGTTCGAGGCCGGGGAGCACCCGGCGCTGCACCCCGGCCAGACGGCCCGGATCCGCCAGGGGGAGGCGGAAATCGGCTGGCTGGGGTGTATTCATCCGGGCCTGGCCGCTACACTCGACATACCCGCCAACACGTATGTGTTTGAATTGGTGGCAGAGGCCGTGCAGGCCGGCACGCCGGCCCGTTTCCAGGAGATCTCCCGGTATCCGGCCATCCGCCGGGACCTGGCGGTCCTGGTGGCCGATGGGGTGCCGGCCGAGGCCCTGTGCGCCGCCGTGCGGGAGGCGGCGGAGCCGGTGCTCCAGGAATTGCGCCTGTTTGACGTCTACCGGGGCAAGGGGATAGAAAACGGGCTAAAAAGCATAGCTTTTGGCTTGATTTTACAGGATTCTTCGCGCACACTAACCGACAAAGATGTAGACCACGTCATCCGGGGGGTGACGGCGGAACTGCACGAACGTTTCGGAGCAACCCTGAGAGAGTGAACCCATGGCGCTAACCAAGGCCCAGTTGGCGGAAAAGCTGTTCGAAGAGTTGGGGCTGAACAAGCGGGAGGCCAAGGAGCTGGTGGAGCTGTTCTTCGAGGAGATCCGCGCAGCGCTGGAGAGCGGTCAGCAGGTCAAGCTCTCCGGTTTCGGCAACTTCGATCTTCGCGACAAGAACGAGCGTCCCGGACGGAATCCCAAGACCGGGGAAGAGATTCCCATTTCCGCTCGCCGGGTGGTCACTTTCCGGCCGGGCCAGAAGCTGAAGTCGCGGGTCGAGGCCTATGCTGGAAGCCAGCAATAACAGCGAGCTCCCGCCGATACCGGGCAAACGTTACTTCACCATCGGTGAAGTCAGCGAGTTGTGCGGGGTCAAGCCCCATGTCCTGCGGTATTGGGAACAGGAATTCCCGCAACTCAAGCCCGTCAAACGTCGCGGCAACCGGCGCTACTATCAGCGCCATGACGTGATCATGATCCGCCAGATCCGAAGCCTGCTTTACGAGCAGGGCTTTACCATCGGCGGCGCCCGCCAGCGCCTGTCGGGTGAGCAGGCCAGGGAGGATGTCACCCAGAGCCACCAGATCATCCGGCAGATCCGCACGGAGCTGGATGACCTGCTTCAGATACTCAAACGCTGAATTTCTCTCCCGGGCAGACATGGGGTATCATCTGCCCTCGCCGCGGCCACCCTGCCGCGTGCGCCGACATAGTCTTCTCCGGGGCGTAGCGCAGTCTGGTAGCGCACCTGAATGGGGTTCAGGTGGTCGGAGGTTCAAATCCTCTCGCCCCGACCAATTGATTCAAAAGGGTTGCCTGGCGGCAACCCTTTAATTTTCTGGAGGGGCGTTCGGATTCCCGGCCCGGGCCTTCGGCGCCGGGCGCTCTCCGGGCTGCGAACGTCCACCGGACGTTCGGTCCCGGCTCGCCCTCTCGCCCCGACCAATCGACGTGAAAGGGTTGCCTGGCGGCAACCCTTTAATTTTCTGGAGGGGCGTTCGGATTTCCGGCCCGGGCCTTCGGCGCCGGGCGTTGACCCTCGGCCCCGACCCGCTTGACTTGAAAGTCCTGCCCGGCGGCAGCCTGGCTTGGGTTGCCCGGCAATCGCCCCCGCCCGGCTTCGGGTCGTCCCACAGTGTCCGGCATGTGCGGCGGTGGCCGCGGTCGCTCCCCAGGGCACAGGCTGCGGGGTGCCGTCCCGATACGGCCTGGCAGGCGGGGCTCTCGTTCCCGTTTGAGCAGGACTCGAACGGGGTATTGAGGCGGGATATGGGGACAGGTCGGTGCGCCGTGGCCCGCTTCTGCAGGACAGGGGGACTGGCAACCTTCAGGTGCGGCCGGCGCTCACGACCCGGATGCTCCGGCACCTGATGGATCGGTTGCCCACGGCTGCCGTTGACGCCATCATCACAAGCTGGCTGTGGTGGGACGGCAGCCGCCGGTGCGCCGCTCCGGCCGGTCCCTCCGGGGCCGTCCTGACCGGGCCGGGTCCGGCAGGGGCAAAGGTGCGGGGGTGCGTCGGCCTGAGATGCGGGGTATTGTGGGCAGGGGCGGGACGTCGGCCCGTTGGGGGCAGGGGTGCAATTGCAGAATTTGCTTCAGATTTCTGTTCCACGGACGCTAGTTCCCTTACGGACCGGGGGTCGCAGCCGCGCCGTGGTGTGCCCGTGAGAACAGATCGACGGGCGGCTAGGCCCGGTGGGGCGCTGGTGTGGTCCGATGCGCGAATTCTCCGTCGAACTCGGCGAAACCCGGGGCAATAGGCATG
>DATFLG010000124.1:0-9718 GCA_035267985.1 Gammaproteobacteria bacterium
TGTCCCAGGGATTGATGTCATACCTGTTCCCGAAAGAAGGCGGATGCTGTCGAATGGAGCACACGGCATCGCGCCCGTCCCGGACGATGTGTATGAACCGGGCATTCGGGAAATAGCGGAATATGCCACCTATCAGGGTCACATTGACCGGCGACTTGTCCCCCCACCGCCGCTTGCCCGCGTCGCCCGCCAGCCTGGACAGCACGTTTTCCGTGAACTCGGCATAACAGGAGGATCGGCGGTAGAGCCTGCGCAGCTCCGCCACGGGCAGGTTCGTCCTGCCATGGATGCGCTCCAGGTTCCTGGCTCCGGACATCAGGCCGGTTTCCAACGCCACGAAGATATTGTCGTGGGCGTTCAGCAGGGAGTAGAGCAGCGTGGTGCCGCTTCGAGGACTGGCTCCACTGAATATGGCGGGGCTGTTGCTGCGAAAAGCGCTGTCATACCAACCATACTTCACCCGGCCCAGAGTGGCCGCGTTGAGCAATCTGGAGGCGAACAGCGATTTCATTATATAGGGACCCGCAGGCTGTGTCTGATCACGAGGGCCGCTCTGCCAGGAGGCGCCGGCCACGGGCCGGCCGCTCGTATTGCGCGGCATGTCCGCGGGACGCGCTGCCCGCCACCACAGGAATCGCAGACAGACCCGAGTTTACCCCTGGATGGAGCGCCCGCCCACTGCAAGAGCGAAACCCGAACGGACCCGTGCGTCATCCGGTCCGCCGGTCGCGCAAAAGGGGGCGCGGGAAGTGCGGCCATCCGGCCCCCGACCGTAACAGAAAATGACATCAGGCTCGTTGGGCGGCGGTCTCCACCAGCAGATCCTCGAACGCCCGCACGCAGGCGCCGGTGAGCTGGCGTTCGACCCGCTCGCGGCCGGCCTGTCCCATCCGTTCGCGCAATGCCGGGTCGGAGATCAACCGGCCGGTGCGCTCGGCCAGGGCGGCTGGGTCGCCGGCCGCAACCAGATAGCCGTTGACGTCGTCTTCGACCACCTCCGGGATCCCCCCGACGCGGGTCGCCACCACCGGCCTGCGGCAGGCGCCGGCCTCCAGGCTGATCAGGCCGAGCGGTTCCTGCCAACGGGAAGGGACGACGACGATATCGGCGGTGTGATAGAGATTTTCCGGGTCGCTGCGATAGCCGATATACCGGATGCGTGAGTCTCCGCCGGCCAGAGACTCCAGCTGGTCCGGGCTGTAGCTGCCGGAATATTTGTCGGGGTCGCGGCACTCCCCGGCCATCAGGAACCTCGCCTGGGGCGCTCCGATCCGGCGGGCCATGGCGATGAAATCCGATACGCCCTTCAATTCGCGGATCTGCCCGAGATAGGCGACCACCACCTCCCCGGATCCGATGCCCAGTTCCGCCCGCAGGCTGCGCCCTGCGTCGAAGCGGTCCAGGTTCACCGTGTTGTAGATCACGGTCTTGGGCAGGGCCGGCGGCCCGGAGTGCTCCGCCACGTAACGGGATACGGCGATGGCGACGGTGCACCAGCCCATGGCCGGGGACGGCTGGCGGTTGACCAGGTGATAGTGGGCGATGATCGGTATGCGTGCCAGGCGGGCGGCCAGCAGTTCCGCAGGCCGCCAGAAATTCGAGCCGTTGACGTGAATGGCGTCGACCTGCTCCCTGCGAAAGAACCGCCAGGCACGCCAGACTGCGCGAGCATAGGCCAGGGGTTTGCCGGGTTCGGTAAAACCACCCCACACGGCGTAGCGCAGCCCGCGGTCCTGCAGCTCCTGTTCGATGGGCCCGTGGCGGGGCAGGATCAGCAGGGGACTGATGCGGTCGCGATCGAGCTGCCAGAGATTGGCAAACAGTACCCGGCTCGCGCCACCCCAGTCTCCATGGGTGTTGGTGAAAAAGCAGATCACCGGCTTCTTGCCCATGCTTCAGTCCCCTTGAACCCGGCCGCGGCGCGCCCCGATCAGCGCCAGCCGAGTGTCTTCGACAAGTTCGCAGGCCGTCAAGCAGCGGCCACGCCCACGAATACGGCGGACCGATCCACGTGGTGGCGGCCGGCGCGGAGCGGGGTGAGTAGAAGGCCTCACGCGCCGACCCGTGAGCCGCGCGGCCGGCCCGGACCCGCGCCGCCAAGGGACGGGCGTGCGAGGTGCGCCAGCGGGACGTCCGGCAACCGTGCCGCGCGTGGGGCGCCATCCCTGTCAGGCGCGATCGAGGGCCTGGAGGGGACGATCCGCTCGACACCCGGCCCGCCCGCAACGCCCCCACCCGCGGAACCCCGTGTCGGGCTCCCCAGGCCCGCCCGCCGCCGCGGGCTGGAACAGCGAGGCGCGCCGACGACGGGCTTTCCCCGTCGGCATCCTTTGTCGTCCTGTCGGTAATGTTTACGTCAAAACCGGCCGGATAACGGAAACAGGGCCAAAAACGTCAAGATATTTTATATTATGGAAACGCCGCAAAAGTCCCGCCACATAATATGCAACCATTTGAACAAGATAAGATTATGGCGCATTTTCTGCATAGTTTTAAGGGCTTTTCCGAGGAAGAACCGGCCCGGGCGGGAACCCGCTGCGGGCCTTTTCACTGCCGGGCCCAGGCCCCGCCGCCCCGGAACGGCTCCCCGGGTTTGGGGTTCATCTAAATGAAAGATGGGAGGAGTTCAAAGCATGAGAGTGACTCACAAGCTGTCCTTCGCAATCGCCTGCATCACCGCGCTCGCCGGTGCCACCGCCGCCACCACGGCAAGCGCCTCCGGCGATACCCCCCTGCCGGCCAACCGTTACGATCTGCCCCGCAACTACCACTCGGAGATCAGCGCCGCCTCGGCCTACCTCAAGGCGGTTGCCAGCAACCGGGAGTGGGGCCATGAGCATGGTCACGGTCATCACGTCAAGGGCGATCAGCCGGTGATCGTGGACGTGCGCAGCATCCCGGAGTACGCCGCGGGCCATCCGGCCGGCGCCTGGAACATCCCCTATCCGTTCATCTACCAGTACTGCGACTCCCAGGGCCGTCAGCCCGACGGGGCCTGCGTCAGCGGCCTGGACCCCGACCAGCGGATCTTCCAGGACAACGACGTGTTCGTGGCCGCAGTGGAAAAAGCGGTTCCCAACAAGGACACCCCCATCTACACCCTGTGCCGCACCGGCCATCGCAGCGTGCTGGCCGCCAACCTGCTCACCGCGGCCGGCTACAGCCATGTGCGCAACATCTGGCAGGGCTTCGTGGGCCGCACCAAGGTGGACTTCTACGGCAACGAGCCCCTGGACCTGAACCACGACGGGCAGATCACGGATGCCGACAAGGATGGCTGGCGCTATTACCAGGACCTGCCCTACTCCACCAAGCTCAAGAAGCGGCTGCTGTACAAGCCGTATATCTATCTCTACAACGAGTAATCCCGGCAACGACAAGCGGTCCTGCCATGCGGCCCCGCCCATCGGGTGGGGCCGTCTTTATGATGGGCAGGCGCCGGGCAACCGGCCCGCCGCCGGTGGAATAACCGCCTGCGGCCCCGGGACCCGGTCACGGCGGCGAAGGCTGCGGTTCCAGGGCCTGACGCAGGGCCGCGAAACGCCGGCGATAATGTGCGGGCGTGAGCCCCACCTGCCGCCGGAACAGGCGTCCGAAGAAGCTCGCATCCCCGTAGCCCACCTCGTTGGCCACCGCCTCCACCGGCAGGGCCGTGGTTTCCAGCAGATGCTTGGCCTCCTCCAGGCGCAGGGTGTGGACGTACTCCAGCGGTCCCATCCCCGTGGCCCGGGCGAACCGGCGCTTGAAGGAGCGCTCCGCCAGTCCGCTGAGGCGCGCCATGGCGGCCACCGGCGAGTCCTGCTGGTAGTTCTGCGCGACCCACTCCTGGCAGCGGGTGATGAGCGCATCGTCCACCTGCCGGCTGCGGGTCAGGGAGGCAAACGGCTGCTGACCGACATGATGCCAGTCGATCAGGTGCAGCCGCGCCACCCGCATGGCCTCATCAACGCCCAGGAAACGGGCGATCAGGAACAGGGCCAGGTCGTACCAGGAGGTGCCTCCGCCGGCCAGCACCAGGCGCTGCGCCTCCCCGGAGATGACCAGGGCCCGCCGGGGGTGCACATGGACCTTCGGGTAGCGTGCCGCCAGGGCATCGCAATAGGCCCAGTGGGTGGTGGCATCCTGGCCGTCCAGCAGCCCCGCCTCCGCCAGCATCAGCGCGCCCGAGCAGGCGGCGGCCACCGTCACGCCGTCGTGGTACAACCCCCTCAGCCAGCGGCTCTCCTGGCGGTAACGGCCGGCGAGATCGGCGTCCGGCACCACCGTCAGGTCCGGCACCGCCACCACATCGGGGCGCGGGCAGGCCTCGAAAGCGCATTGCGGCTCGATGGCCAGCCCGCTGGCCAGCGGCATCCGGGCGCCGTCGGCGGAAACAATCAGCGGGCGAATGAGAGGCCGGCCGGGCACCCCGGTGACCAGCAGATCCCAGTCCCGCCCCGCCGAGCCCAGCAGCTCGTACATGCCGTACAGGGTGGAGCCCGAGGAGTCCGGCACCGCCAGCAGGGCCACCGTCAACGGCTGCGCAACGCCACCCATGGCCGAATCGTCCGTTTGTTGCCAGAAATGACTTTAGTCCAGTCCGCCCCCCGGGGGTAGGGTCCCTTTCACGGGCGGCATTTCGCCGTTTCGCCACCATCGGGAGGAGCCCGACATGAACCAGCCCGCTGAGACCATCCCGTTCGATCCGGCACGGGTCGAGACCTTCGCCGCGACCCTGCTGGACACACTCAATCACGGCGCCGTGTGCCTGATGGTTTCCATCGGCCATCGCACCGGCCTGTTCGACGCCCTGGCCCGCGTGGGCCCCGCCAGCTCCGACGGCCTCGCCGACGCCGCGGGCCTGAACGAGCGCTACGTACGCGAGTGGCTGGGCGCCCTGGTGACCGGGGGCATCGTGGAGCTCAGCCCCGCCGACGGGCGTTACGCCCTGCCGCCCGAGCACGCCGCCTGCCTGACCCGCGCCGCCGGCACCGACAACATGGCGGTATTCGCCCAGTACGTGGGGGTGCTGGGCTGCGTGGAGGACGACATCGTGGAGTGCTTCTCCAGGGGCGGCGGCGTGCCCTATGAGCGCTATCCCCGGTTCCACGAAGTCATGGCCGAAGACAGCGGCCAGTCCGTGCTCTCGTCCCTGGAGCCCCACATCCTGCCCCTGGTGCCGGGACTGACGGAACGCCTGGCCCGGGGCATCCGGGTGCTGGACCTGGGCTGCGGGCGCGGCCGCATCCTGCAGCGCCTGGCCACCCTCTACCCCGACAGCCGCTTCACGGGGATCGATCTGTCCCGGGAGGCCATCGAGCATGCCCGGGGCGCCGCAGATTCAGCCGGGCTCACCAACGTGGAGTACGTTGCGGCGGATCTGAGCCACTTCGACCGTATCGCGGAACCGGAGGCCTTTGATCTGGTGACTACCTTCGATGCCATTCACGATCAGGCCCGGCCCCTGAACGTGCTGCGGGGCATCCGGCGCACCCTCAAGCCGGACGGTGTCTATCTCATGCAGGACATCAGCGGCACCAGCCATGTCCACAAGGACCGGGAGCATCCCCTGGCCCCCTTCCTGTACACGGTGTCCTGCATGCACTGCATGACCGTTTCCCTGGCCCAGGGCGGGGAGGGGCTGGGCGCCATGTGGGGCGAGGAAAAGACCCGCGAGTACCTCAACCGGGGCGGTTTCGGATCGGTGCAGACCCACCGCCTGGCCCATGACGTCCAGAACAACTGGTATGTGGTGACCCGGTAGGCGGCCGGTGCCGCGCCGAGAGATCATTCCCGCCGATCGGTGTCAGGCGATTGCCCGGACAGAGGGCGGGGGTCCGAACCCTCCGCCCCGTTTTCTCAGTAAGGGGTCCCGTCCTTATGGGTGAACCGCCACGTACCATCCACGAACGCCGCCTGGATATCATCATCCGGATACACCACCTCGTCCCCCGGCGTCCGGTCGCCGATTTCCAGGTAGAGCACTTCCTCGGCCGTCTCGTTGACCAGGTTGCAGGCATTCCCGCTCCCGGCCGGGACGCCCACGCACATACCCGGCTCCAGTTGTACCGGTCCTTCGCCGGTCTGCAGCGTCGGCCGTCCCTGCAGGATGTACATGAACTCATCCTGCCTGGAATGGGCATGGCGGAGCGCCGAGACCGAGTCCGGGCCCAGGCGCGTGAGATTGACCCCGAAGCGGGTCAGACCGAAGAAATCCCCCAGGGCCCGCTTCTCCCTGCCGGCCATCCGTGACGCGAACGGCTCGGGATAGCTCGACGGTCTGGTGCGCGCCGCAACGTCCACTGCGAACACCGGAGCTGAATACGCTTTCTTCTCCATGGGAAACCTCCTGATCGATTTCCACCTGCCGGAACCTGCCGGGTCGGACCAGTGCAACCGGGTACGTACCTGCCGGGTCGGACCAGCGCAACATCCTGATGTTGGGAACTTTACACTCACCAGAGCCGTCGATAGTCAGCTTAGAACGCTGTTTTTGAGCCGTATTTCTGCCCTTTAGGGGCACAGTTCCCCCACATCGCCTGGATTCATGGCGCACACCCTAAGGGCGCCCGTTTTCAACACGAAATGACGCTTTTAAGCCGGTCTGAGACGGCCATTCAACGGAATAACCTTCAAATATCAAAATGTTGCCGCGGTCCGACCCCGCGACCGGGCTATCCGGCAGGTCGTCCCGCCCGTCGATTGCTCGAACTTACGCTCAGCGCCGTGACGGTGACCAGAATCAGCGCCATCCCCACGATCTGCGGACCGCCCAGGTGTTCCTTCAAGACCAGGACGCCGAACAGCGATGCGGTGACCGGCTCGACCATTGCCACAATCGAGGCCACAGCCGGCGCGGTATGCTTGAGGCCGACGATATAGAGAATGAACGACAATCCCGCACCGAGCACCCCCAGTACCGCGAACAGCGGCCAGCTCGGCGTGCTCAACACGGCCACGGTCTGCTCAGCGTCGCCCGGCCAGATCAGTATGCTGACCAGCACCGCGAACGCGATCACCAGAATCGCCTGCGGGCTGCCGTGGGGCGCCGCATACTTGAATCCGAATATAAAAACCGCATAGGACAGCCCGGCCATCAGACCGGCGCCGGCGCCGATCGGCGTGACGCCGCCCGCCCCGATGTCATAAATCCGTGTAAGCAGCACGACGCCGAGCATCGCCACGGCGATGGCGGCCCACTTGAGTGCAGTGGGTCTTTCGAGCTTCAACGCGAAGGACACCAGATAGACGAACACCGGCGCGCAGTACATCAGCGTTACCGCGACCGCGACACTGCCATGGGCGATGCTCAGGAAGTAGAAGGCGAAGTTGCCAGCCACGCCGACACCGGCAACGGCCGACCAGAACCACACTCGGCGATCCGCCAATCCGCTGCCGCGCGGACGCAGCGCCAGCCAGACCACCACAAACAACAGCCCGATCGCACCCCGGTAGAACGACACCACGAACGGGTCCCATCCGTCGGCCATGAGAATCCCGCCGATCCCGCCCGACAGCCCCCAGCATAGCGCCGCCAGCACCACCAACACCGTACTCACATTCACCATTTGTCTTCATTCTATCCGGTGCATTCAACCCCATCGGCGCCCACCAGTGGGATCACTTCTGCGACGGGTCCTTCCCTTGTAAACATGTCCTTGCGTTGTTCCACGACGACCAAGCCCGCAGAGAAGGTCAACCTGCCGCCACCTGCCGGGTCCACCTGCCGGGTCGGACCAACGCAACAACTTGATGCTGCGCATTTTACACTCACCACAGCCGGTGATAGTCAGCTTAGAACGCAGTTTTGGGCCGGGATTTCGGCTCTTTGGGGGACGGTTCCCCCGTATCGCCTGGCTTCATGGCGGTCACCGTAAGCGACCCTTTTTCGGCACAAAATGACGCTTCCAAGCCGGTCTGAGACGACCATTCAACGAAATAATTTTCAACAATCCGAAAGTTGCGGCGGTCCGACCCCGAAAACCTCGGCTCCATCACGATGGTCTGGGGCGAAGGCAGTAAAAGCGTGGCTGCGCGTTCTGCACAAAACGAGGGGCGCCGGCCAACTCGAATGCTTCCTCGTCGGTAATCGTCCATCCCCCATAAGCTTGTTCAATCTCTTCGCGACCGATCCCTCGCGGCAAGGGTCCTCTGCGGCCTGGCGAAAACGCGTACATCAGGAGGGTTGCGTCCTCGGTGGCCACCGCGGTGACCTCACGGCCTACCGCCCGCACGCGCTCGGGCGGGAGACCATGTACGACGCCAAAGTCCAGGATGAGGCGGAACCTCGAGCCGACGCCTGCGGCCGAAAGCGCTGTGACGCTCCCTTCGACGAACAGACCCCCCACGCCTGCTTCGCGTGCGCGGTCGCGGGCGCGGCGCACCGCCTTCGGCACGATATCGACGCCGGTTACCTCCCATCCCCGTTGAGCCAGGCGAACCGACCAGAAGCCCGTGCCGCATCCGAGATCGAGCGCGCGCCCGTAGGGCGGTTCTCGACCGCTCTCCTCCCGGTCAAGGAGCGCGACAGCCTGTTCGCCGATGGGAAGTGACGGCATCCGCTCCCACGGCGTCATGCCGACCAGATACTGGAATCGGTAGAACAGACTCATACACCCTCCCGCTAACGCCTTGACGGCTGACGTTGCGTCAACCGTGCTTGACCGCGGCGCTCCGGAGCGGTCGCGAAGCTGCGAGGCGGTCAAGCGTCCGGGTTCAACGCATTGTTGAGCGTCTCTCCTTCAATATGCTCGCAAAAATCCCTGAGACCCGTTTTGAGAGCATGCGAAATTTCGACATTTCCGAGAATTCCGTCGCTATCAAGTCCGCTGCCAAGCAGCGGGATAGAGACGTAGGCACGTTCAATTATAGTTCCAGACATCGTTACAAGGACTTCCTTCAATGCTTCAAGCGCATATGATGCCCGCGGCGAGGTATTGATCAGCATGATGGGCTTGTGCGGGAATTCAGCACCACTTACTAACCAGTCCAGCGCATTTTTCAGCGGACCGCTAATGCCGTGGGCGTACTCCGGGCTTGCGATCACCAATCCGGATGCTTGCGCCACACCTGACTTCAGTTTCTCCAGCGCAGGAAACTGGACAGCTTCCATATCCGGATTGAATAGTGGGAGATCTTTGATTTCACCAATATCGAAGTCTACGCCCGGTGGACAAAGCTTCCCGAGCGCCTCAAGGGCAGCTGTGTTGTAAGAATGCTTGCGCAGACTACCCGAGAGGGCCAGGAGTTTCATTCTCTGGATTTTCGACACAGAAACCGATCAACACTTATACGCATTAGCGAACAGGCGCGCGGTCTTTTCGCGCCCGGTTGCGCACCCTGTCAGAGCGCTTGACCTGCCGGTTGCTTCACCTGCCGCACCTGCCGGGTCGGACCAACGCAACCCGCTGATGCTACGAACTTTAAGCTCACCAGAGCCGTTGATCGTAAGCTTAGAATGCCGTTTTGGACCAGCATTTCCGCTTCTTAATGGGATGCCCCCGGATCGCCTGGATTCATGGCTGTCGCCGTAAGCCCCCCCCTTTTTCAGGACGAAATGACGCTTCTAATCCGATCTGGGCCGGCCGTTCAACGAAATAGCCATCCACAATCATATGGTTGCGGCGGTCCGACCCCGGAGAACAACGTGTATCATATGGTTGCGGCGGTCCGACCCCGGAGAACAACGTGTCATGGCGGCCTGACTTAAACCACACAGCCTCCGCGCAATCCGGGGCGG
>DATFLG010000125.1:0-5835 GCA_035267985.1 Gammaproteobacteria bacterium
GTGCAGCACCGGATCGGACTTCACCGCCGCGCGCACTTCCCGGAATGTCCAGCCTTCCACCAGGGTCAGCGAATGCTGCACCACCCGCCCGGCCACCAGCATGCGCAGCAGGTCCTCGGGATGCATGCCGGGGGTGAGGCGGTATTCGCCCGCCTGGATGCGGGCCGCATAACCGGCCCGGCGACCCAGCCAGACCAGAAAGCGCGGATGGCGGATGACCCCCCGCTGGGCAAGCTCCTGGGCCAACGCCCCCAGGGACGTGCCGGGGGTCAGGGTGTAGACCATCCCTTTCGGGGGCACCCGCAGCGGGGTCTCCAGAAAACTGTGGTACTCCATGATCACCCAGCCCAGGGCCAGGCTTCCCGCCAGTACCAGCACGCCCAGGAGCCGGAACAACATATCCGTTGCGCGGGAAGCGCGCCTGGCGGGAGGGTTGCGGTCAGGCATCGGGGGCCGGGTACCACCGCCCGCCGCTATGGGCGGACAGGGCGGATGCCAGGCGTCGGGTAAGCGGGCCCACGGCCAGGGTGCGGCCGTCGATCCGGCTCACCGGCCACAGGCCGATGACGCTGTTGGTCAGAAACACTTCATCGGCCGCCGCCAGGTCCGACAGCTCGAGCCGGTCCACTTGCCGGGGAATATTCAGGGTGTCGGCCAATTCGAGGATCACCGACCGGATGATGCCAGCGACCCCGCAGCATGACAATTCGGGGGTGTGCAGACAGCCGTCCCGCACCAGGAACAGGTTGCTCATGGTGCCTTCCACGAGCCGTCCCGATGGATCCAGCATCAGACCTTCAGCGATGTCTTCATCGTCCCACTCCGCCCGGGCCAGCACCTGTTCAAGGCGATTGAGGTGCTTGAGGCCGGCCAGGGTCGGATTCTCCGCCAGACGCTGGCGACACAGGACCACCCGCACGCCCTGGCTGCGCCAGTGGCCCGGTCGCTGCGGCCAGGGCAGCAGGCTCAGGATGCGGGTGGGCACCGCGGGCCGGGGCGGCTCGTAGCCCCGCCCTCCTTCGCCCCGGGTGAGCGTGACCCGCAGCACCGCACGCTCGCGGCCCGCGCACAGGCCCGCCGCCTCGGCGTCCAGGACCTCGCCGGGGACCGGCAGCCCCAGGCGGGCGCAGCCTTCGGCCAGGCGGTGCCGGTGACGCTCCCAGTAGAGCGGCTGCCCGTCGGCCACAGCCACCGTTTCGAACAGGCCATCGCCGTAGCACAGGCCTCGGTCGCGCACGGAGATCCTGTCGCAGGCCTCACCATTGATAAGGGAACTCAGGGGCGATCCACTCACGGGTGCTGATCCGGGCCCGGCCTGACAGCCCTGTTGTACCGGGAAGATGGAGCCGGAATCCGGGAACGGCCGGCTCCGGGGCAGGCGGCCGCCGCCCGCCCCGGGGACTTTCTCAACGCAGACGTCGCAGCACCAGTGTCGCGTTGGTTCCGCCGAAGCCGAATGAGTTGGACAGGGCGACGTCGATGGTTATATCGCGGGCCGTATGGGGCACATAGTCCAGATCGCATTCCGGATCCGGATTGTCCAGATTGACGGTGGGCGGCGCCACCTGATCGCGCAGCGCCAGGGTCGTGAAGCAGGCCTCGACCCCACCTGCCGCACCCAGCAGGTGGCCGGTCATGGACTTGGTCGAGCTCACCGCCAGCTTGTAGGCGTGATCCCCGAAGGTGGCCTTCACCGCCTGGGACTCGGCCTGGTCCCCCGCAGGCGTGGACGTGCCGTGCCCGTTGATATACTGGACCTGCTCCACGCCGATGCCGGCATCGGCCAGCGCCGCCTGCATGCAGCGCATGGCGCCCTCTCCGCCCTCGCGGGGCTGGGTCATGTGGTAGGCATCGCCGCTCATGCCAAAGCCCGCCACTTCCGCGTAGATCGTGGCCCCGCGGCGCGCCGCATGCTCGTATTCCTCGAGCACCACCACGCCGGCGCCGTCGCTGAGCACGAATCCGTCGCGGTCGCGGTCCCAGGGACGGCTTGCGCGTTCCGGATCATCATTGCGCGTGGACAGCGCCCGCGCCGCCGCAAACCCGCCCAGCCCCGTGGGCGTGGTCGCGAATTCCGACCCCCCCGCCACCATCAGGTCGGCATCGCCGTAGGCAATGATGCGAGCCGCCTCGCCAATGCTGTGGGTGCCGCTGGCGCACGCAGTCACCAGGGAAATGTTGGGCCCCTGGAAGTTGTACATGATGGACAGATTGCCCGAGACCATATTGATGATGCTGCTGGGCACAAAGAAGGGTGAAATCTTGCGGGGGCCGCCGTCGAGAAAAGCCTTGTACTGTTTCTCGATGCTGGAGATGCCTCCGATACCGGAGCCGATGGACACGCCGATCCGAGTCGGATCCGCCGCCCCCTCCTCCAGGCCTGCGTCACTGATGGCCTGGCAGGCGGCAGCGATTCCGTAATGGATGAAGGGGTCCATCTTGCGCGCTTCCTTGGGCGACACATACTCGGAAACGTCAAAGTCACGGATGACGCCGCCGAAACGTACCGGAAACGCAGAGACATCGAACTGAGTGATGGGTCCGATGCCACTTCTGCCTGCAACGATGTTTTCCCACGCCGCCTGCACGCTATTGCCCACCGGTGAAACAATGCCCAGGCCGGTGATAACGACGCGTCGCTTAGACAAGGCTCTGTCCCCTACTATCTGGTTACTGCTGAACGGCCGATGGCCGAACAAAAATAAAGGCCGCGACCACGTCGGTGGCAGCGGCGGCCTTGTTGCAAACGATCCAGTCAGCCCTGGTGGGCGTTGATGTAATCGATCGCCTGCTGCACGGTGGTGATCTTCTCGGCTTCTTCGTCAGGAATCTCGCATTCGAATTCCTCTTCCAAAGCCATCACCAGCTCGACCGTATCCAGGGAGTCGGCGCCAAGATCGTCGACGAAGGAAGCTTCCGTGGTCACCTCCTCTTCCTTCACACCCAGCTGTTCAACAACGATTTTCTTGACGCGTTCTTCGACGGTACTCATGATTGATGTTTCCTCCCAACGAGAAGTCCCACAGCCTTCGCTGCGGCCGGTATTGTAGTGAAAAGCGCTCTGTCAATCCAGTGCAAATCAGACTCTTGCCGCGGCTGGACGGTGCTTTTCCCGTCCCCCGTCAAGACCCGGTAAGCAGCGCCCCACCAAGACTTGATTCCCTGCGTTTTCAGTTCGTTGATTGGCATTCCCGGACCGGGTCCAGACCGCACCCTCAGTCCATGAGCATGCCGCCGTTCACGTTCAGCGTCTCGCCGGTGACGTAGGCGGCCTCCGGCGAGGCCAGAAATGCCACCGCCCAGGCGACGTCCCGGGGGTCGCCCAGGCGCTGCAGGGGGATCTGCGCCTGAAGCTGGGCGCGCTGCTCCTCGCCGAGCGCGCGCGTCATGTCGGTCTCGATGAATCCGGGGGCCACCGTATTGACCGTGATGCCGCGCGAGCCCACTTCCCGCGCCAGAGACTTGCTGAAGCCGATCATGCCGGCCTTCGCGGCCGCGTAATTGCTCTGCCCGGGGTTTCCGGTCAGCCCCACCACCGAGGCGATATTGACGATGCGTCCGTGGCGCGACTTCATCATCCCGCGCAGACACGCCTTGCTGAGCCGGTAAACGGAGCTGAGGTTGGTGTCGATCACGGCCGACCAGTCCTCGTCCTTCATCCGCATCAGCAGGTTGTCCCGCGTGATGCCGGCGTTGTTCACCAGCACTGTCGGCGGGCCGAATTCACCCTCCACCGCCTTTACGAGCTCTTCGATCGAGGCCGGGTCCGTCACGTCCAGCACCTTGCCGGCCCCGCTTATCCCGGACTCCTGCAGACAGGCCGCGATGCCCTGGGCTCCGTTCGCGCTGGTGGCGGTCCCGATCACCCTCGCGCCCCGGGCGCCCAGCTCGAGGGCGATGGCCCGGCCGATGCCCCGGCTCGCCCCGGTTACCAGCGCAATCTCATTGTCCAGCGCCATCCTCGCCTCCTGCCTCGGCCTGCCCTAGGCGTCCCCGGCGGCGGCCTGCAGGGCCGCATCCAGGGTCGCCGGATCGTAAACAGGCAGCGCGTTCATTGACTTGTCGATACGTTTGTTCAACCCGACCAGGACTTTTCCGGGACCGGCCTCCACCAGGGTCTGCACATTGTGACCGGCCATGGCGCGTACAGTTTCCGCCCAGCGCACCGGGCTGTACACCTGCATGGCCAGCGCGGTGCGAATGGACTCGGCGTCCTCGTAGCTGGCCACATCCACGTTGTGCAACACCGGTATCTGCGGGCGCCGCAAACCGGCCGTTGCCAGCGAGTCGGCAAAGGCTTCGGCAGCCTGGCGCATCAGCGCGCAATGGGACGGCACGCTGACCGCCAGCGCCACCGCGCGTTTTGCGCCCGCCTCCTTGGCAAGCGCGATGGCCCGTTCCACGGCCCCGCTGTGGCCCGCGATCACCACCTGCCCCGGCGCATTGAAATTCACGGCGCTGACCACTTCGCCCTGGGCGGCCTGCTCGCAGGCCGCCTTCACGGCCGCGTCGTCCAGCCCCAGAACAGCCGCCATCGCCCCCGTGCCTTCGGGTACGGCCGCCTGCATGCGCCGGGCACGCTCCTCGACCAGGCGTAGGGCGTCGTCGAATGCCAGCGCCCCGGCGCATACCAGCGCCGTGTATTCGCCCAGGCTGTGTCCGGCCATCACCGCCGGGCGCGGCCCGCCCGCCGCCTCCCAGGTGCGCCATACCGCGACCCCGGCCGCCAGCATCGCCGGCTGGGTCCGTTCGGTCCGGTTCAGGGCTTCGGCGGGGCCCTCCTGCACCAGACGCCACAGATCGTAGCCCAGTGCCGAGGATGCGTCGGCGAAGGTGGCACTGACCACCTCATGAACCTGCGCCAGCGCGGCGAGCATGCCCACCGACTGGGATCCCTGCCCCGGAAACACGACTGCCAGCCTGTTCACAATTTGCACACTATCCGGTTCATGGTGTTCATCAGTCCCGGTGCCCCGCACCGTCCGCTCAATAGCGCAACAGCGCCGAGCCCCAGGTGAATCCGCCTCCGAATGCCTCCATCAGCAGCACCTCGCCGCGCTGGATCCGCCCGTCGCGCACCGCCGTGTCCAGGGCCAGGGGTACCGAGGCGGCCGATGTGTTGCCGTGCTCGTCCACCGTCACCACCACCCGTTCCATGGGCAGCTTGAGCTTGCGGGCCGTGGCATTGATGATGCGGATGTTCGCCTGATGGGGTATCAGCCAGTCCACCTCGGTTTTCTTCATACGGTTGGCGGCCAGCGTTTCGTCGACAATGCGCCCGAGGGTGTTCACCGCCACCTTGAACACCTCGTTGCCCTTCATCTGCATGTAGGCATGGCCCCGGCGCAGGTCCTCGTAGCCCTGGGATACCCCGGCAGGCACCGTAAGGAGGTGCTCATAGCTGCCATCCGCGTGCAGGTGGGTGGAAAGGATGCCGGTTTCCTCGCTGGATTCCAGCACCGCTGCCCCGGCGCCGTCGCCGAACAGCACGCAGGTGCCCCGGTCGGTCCAGTCGACGATGCGTGAAAGCGTCTCCGCGCCCACGACCAGGGCACAGCGGGCGCTGCCCGTGCGCACGAACTTGTCCACCACCCCCAGCGCATACACGAACCCCGTGCACACCGCCTGGATGTCGAATGCGGCGCAGCCGTGGATGCCCAGCCGTTGCTGCAGCAGACAGGCCGTGCTCGGGAACACCCGGTCGGGCGTGGTGGTGGCCACGACAATGAGGTCCACCTCCTCGGGACGGCGCCCAGCGGCCTCCAGTGCCCGTCGCGCCGCGACCTCGGCCAGATCGCAGGTGGTCTGGCCGTCGGCGGCGATGTGCCGCTTGCG
>DATFLG010000126.1:0-2075 GCA_035267985.1 Gammaproteobacteria bacterium
CCTGCTCACCCGGGACCACGAACGGCTGGACCGGCTGTTTGCCGAAGCCCTGGCGCGGGTCAATGCAGGCGACCTGGCGGGAGCGGGGCCGCTGGTCCAGGCCTTCGCAGAAGGGCTGCGGCGCCATATTCATGTGGAGAACGATCTGCTGGCGCCGGTGTTCGTCGCGCCCCGGACCCCAGGCGGCGACGACCCGACCTCCACCATGCTCCGGGAACATGAAGAAATCCTGGAGCAGGTGGCGCTGATCGAGGCGTCCCTTGAGGGGGGCCCGGAGGAGCGCAGCACCGCAGCCACCTTCATGGCCCTGCTCTCCGGCACCCTGGCCAAGCACGAGTTCCGGGAAGAGCAGAATCTGTTTCCGTTCTGGAACCAGGCACTGGAGCGGGCGATCGACCCGGACCAGGCCCGGGCGCTGCTGGACAGGGTGACCCGGACCCTGGCGGGCGGTCCGGAAAAATAGCACCGGTCCCGGAAACCCCCGGGCCGCAGTCTGCGACAGCTCGGACCTCAGGGGGCGATTGCCTCGCGCACCCGCTCCAGGCGCGCCCGGACCTCCTTGGCCAGTGTTTCCACGCCGGGCTGATCCACCAGATTGAGCACCGCCTGGGGGTCCATGAAGCCCACGGTCACGCCGTCCTCGTCCTGACGCACGATGACGTTGCAGGGCAGCAGCATGCCGATATCCGGGTCGGCCTCCAGAGCCTGGCTGGCCAGCGTCGGATTGCACGCCCCCAGGATGCGGTAGGGCGAGCGCTCGAGGCCCAGCTTGGCCTTGAGGGTGCCGGCCACATCGATCTCCGTGAGCACGCCGAAGCCTTCATCTTTCAGCGCCTGGGTGACCCGGGCGATAGCATCCTCGAAACTGTCCGAGATCTTGACGGTAAAGCCGTACATAGCCGATGAGCCTCCTTTTTTCTGACGGTCGTTTACGGTTGCAGTCTGAAAAATGATGAACGCCTCCCTAGAGTGTAGGAGGCGTCCGCCGGTGATGGGAAAAGACCCGCGGCGGGAGATAGGGGCCGAAGATCTTCGGCGCAAAGCGCGGCGTTCACTGCGCTGCGCAGCCCGGATTTTCAATGAATACGTCCGTGGTTTCCGTGTTTTCCGTGGCGCCTCGTTTATTTCCTTCCGTGGGCGCCCCGGGTTGCGTGGGTCCTGGTCCCCCGGATTTCGCTGCGCTTCATCCGGGCTACCCGGTTCCGCTGATCCCCGCGGTGGTCCGCGGACAGTGGATTCGTCGGGGCAAAGCGCGGCGTTCACTGCGCTCCGCAGCCCGGATTTTGAATGAATACGTCCGTGCTTTCCGTGTTTTCCGTGGCGCCTCGTTTATTTCCTTCCGTGGATTTCGCTAGATATCGCCCACCAGCCGCCGGCGCGCTTCCCGGTACTTCTCCGCCGTGCGGTTGATCACCTCGGCCGGAAGACGGGGTGCCGGCGGCCTCTTGTCCCAGTCCAGGGTTTCCAGGTAATCGCGCACGTACTGTTTGTCGAAGCTGGGGGGGCTGGTACCCGGCTGGTACTGGTCCACGGGCCAGAAGCGCGAGGAATCGGGGGTGAGGGCCTCGTCGATGAGCACCAGACACCCATCGGCGTCCACGCCGAACTCGAACTTGGTGTCGGCGATGATGATGCCCCGGTCGGCGGCGTAGCCCATTGCGGAGCGATACAGGCGCAGGCTCACGTCCCGCACCTGCTCGGCCAGCTCCGGGGCGAGCAGGGCGCTGGCCTGGTCGAAGTCGATGTTCTGGTCATGGTCGCCCACATCGGCCTTGGTGGACGGAGTGAATATGGGTTCGGGAAGCCGATCGGCCAGGCGCAGGCCGGAAGGCAGATCGATGCCACACACCGCGCCGGTGGCCTGGTAGTCCTTCCAGCCCGACCCGATGAGGTAGCCGCGCACGATGGCCTCCACCGGCAGGGCCCGCAGGCGCCGGGCCACCACCGCCCGGCCCTGCACCTGGGCCCGTTCCGCGGCATCGGGCACAGCCTGCTCCAGGGACAGGTCCGCCACATGGTTGGGCACAATGTCGGCGGTGCGCTCGAACCAGAAATTGGACACCGCCGTGAGCACC
>DATFLG010000127.1:0-7595 GCA_035267985.1 Gammaproteobacteria bacterium
CGCCTCACCCCCGGCATGCATCCCGAGGACCTGCTGCGCATGCTGGTGGCCGGGCGGGTGGTGCAGCATTCGCTGACCCTGGTGGAAGGCTGGACATTCCGGGAAGTGCGCGCGGCGGTGAAGTCCGATCCGGTGCTGCACCACGAGCTCACCGGCCTCAGCGATGCCCAGATCATGAAGCGCCTGGGGCATCCGGGGCGCAAGCCCGAAGGGCTGTTCTACCCGGATACCTACCGGTTCCCGAGGGGCACCACGGACCTGGCTTTCCTGGAGCGGGCTTACCGCACGATGCAGCACCACCTGGACAAGGCCTGGGCCCGACGGGCCAAGGGACTGCCCCTGAAGAGTCCCTATCAGGCCCTGATCCTGGCCTCCATCGTGGAAAAGGAGACCGCCGTGCCCAGAGAACGGCCGCGCATCGCCGGCGTATTCATACGCCGGCTGGAGCGGGGTATGCGCCTGCAGGCCGACCCCACGGTGATCTATGGCCTGGGGCGGGCCTTCGACGGCGACCTGCACACCCGGGATCTGCGCCACGACACCCCTTACAACACCTACACCCGCGGGGGGCTGCCCCCGACTCCCATTGCCATGCCGGGCGGCGCGTCCATTCATGCGGTGCTGCACCCGGCCGCCGGGGACGCCCTGTACTTCGTCGCCCGCGGCGATGGCACCCATGTGTTTTCCCGGACCCTGGCCGAACACGACCGGGCGGTACGCCGTTACCAGCTCCACCAGGGGAGCGCCGGTGGCTCGGGTAAGTCGGCTGGGAGCAGCAGGAATGAGCGCGCCGCCCAGGGCGGCAACGACGCCGGGGAGGCGGACGGTGCGCGGTAAGTTCATCACCCTGGAAGGCGGCGAAGGGGCGGGCAAGAGCAGCAACCTGGCGTTTATCCGCGCCCGGCTGGAGGCGGCCGGCCGGAAGGTGCTGGTGACCCGGGAGCCGGGCGGCACACCCCTGGCCGAGGCGATCCGGACCCTGCTGCTGTCCCCCGAGCACCAGGGGATGAGCGCGGACTGCGAGCTGCTGCTGATGTTCGCGGCCCGGGCCGAACACCTGGTCCGGGTCATCATTCCGGCCCTGGACGCCGGCCAATGGGTGCTCTGCGACCGCTTCACCGATGCCACCTATGCCTACCAGGGCGGCGGCCGCGGCGTGGCGGTGGAGCGCATCGCCCAGCTGGAGGCCTGGGTCCAGGGCCCCCTCAGGCCCGACCTGACCCTGTTGCTGGACCTGCCGGTGGAGGCGGGCCTGCAGCGGGCCGATGCCCGGGGCGAACGGGACCGCTTCGAACAGGAAGAGGAGGCGTTTTTCGAGCGCGTGCGGGCAGGCTATCTGGACCGGGCCCGGGCCGATCCCTCACGCTTTCGGGTGATCGATGCGGCCGCTCCCCTGGCGGCGGTCCAGGCACAGCTGGGCCAGGCGATCGACGGATTGCTGGAAGGGACCGGAAATGATAAGTAAGTTTAAGTGATCAGCATAATCTGTTGATAAATAAAATTAAGCATCAACGGTTAACTCACCGGTGCGGTTTTGATGTTTAACATGAAGATTCTAGCAATTTATATTGATTATGCTGGATAATAATTCCGAAATACTGCCCTGGTGGCAGCCAGCCTGGGGCACGCTGATGACACGCCGGTGCCAGGAAACGCTGCCCCATGCGCTGCTGGTCACCGGCCCGCGGGGCCTGGGCAAGCACCGCTTCGCCAGGGCCCTGGCCAAGGCGGCGGTGTGCGAGCAGCCCGCAGAGGAAGGGGCCTGCGGGCACTGCACCAGCTGCACCCGCTTCGACGCCGGCAGCCATCCGGACTACCGGATGGTGGAGCCCGCGGAGGCCGGCCGGGGGATCCTGGTGGACCAGGTGCGCGTCCTGTGTGCCGGCCTGGGACTGATGAGCCACAGCGGTGGTTACAAGGCGGCGCTCATCGCGCCCGCCGAGCGCATGAACGCAGCGGCCGCCAACAGCCTGCTAAAGACCCTGGAGGAGCCGTCCGATAAGACGGTAATCCTGCTGGTGACCGAGCGGCCCATGGAGCTGCCGGCCACGATCCGCAGTCGCTGTCAGCAGGTACGGCTGGCCCCGCCGCCCCGGGATCAGGGCCGGGCGTGGCTGGCGCGGCGGGTCCCGGGCGCCGACCCGGACCTGCTGCTGGATCTGGCCGGAGGTGCGCCGCTGGAGGCGCTGGCGCTGGAGGAGCGCGGAACCCCCCAGCGGCGTCGGGACGGCCTGGCCGCCCTGACGGCCATCCGCCACGGGGGCGATCCGCTCCCCACAGCCGCGCAGTGGGCGCGGGAAACGGAGGGCGAGCCCCTGGACTGGCTTGCGGACTGGCTCATGGACATGCTCAGGCTCAAGATGGGCGCCACACCCCCGCGGGTGAGCAACGATGATCTGCGCAAGGAGTTGCGCACCCTGGGCGAGTCGGTAGACTGTCGGGAACTGCTCGGGTTTTTCGATCAGGTGCTGGAGGCCCGGAGGCTCGCCGCCACGCCCGTCAATCGCCAGCTCCTGTTCGAGGATCTGCTGGTGCACTGGGCCCGGCTCGGGCGAGGCCCGCAGCCCACTGGAAGTCAGGTGCAAGCATGATGAAGCGCCCCGGACCGCGCCAAGGCATTCTGTCGCTCACCATCAAGGACAAGGGTGCCCTGTACGCCGCCTACATGCCCTTCGTGAAGAACGGGGGGCTGTTCATTCCGACCAACAAGACCTATCAGCTCGGCGACGAGGTGTTCATGCTGCTGACCCTGATGGATGAGCCGGAGAAGATTCCGGTGGCCGGACGCATCGTGTGGATCACGCCCAGGGGGGCCCAGGGCAACCGCGCGGCCGGCATCGGGGTGCAGTTCAGTGACCAGGACGGCGGTGCGCTGCGCACCAAGATCGAGACCTATCTCGCGGGTGCCCTGCAGGCCGACCGGCCCACGCACACCCTGTAATCTCCGCCCCGGGCTCCGGTTCAAAGGCGGACCCGGATCGCGTACCATACCCAGCCGGCGACTCCGTCCGCCGGTTGATCCGCTTTGCTGAGACACTCATGCTCGTAGACTCCCACTGCCATCTGGACATGCTTGACCTGGCCCCGTTCGACGGACGGCTGGACGGCGTCCTTGAAGCCGCCCGGGACAACGATATCGGGCATCTGCTGTGCGTGTCGGTGAGTCTGGAGGATTACCCGGCGATGGCCGCCCTCACCGAGCCCTACGAGCAGGTGTCGCTCTCCGTGGGGGTCCACCCCAATCATGACCAGGGCCGCGAGCCCCAGCCCGACGAACTGGTGGCGCTGGCCCAGAATCCCCGGGTGGTCGCCATCGGTGAAACCGGACTCGACTACTTCCGCAGCGAGGGCAATCTGGACTGGCAGCGCGAACATCTGCGGCGTCATGTCGCGGCGGCGCGCCAGTGCGGCAAGCCGTTGATCATCCACAGCCGGCAGGCCAAGTCCGATACGCTGCGCATCCTGCGGGAGGAGGGCGCGGATCAGGTGGGGGGCGTGCTGCACTGTTTCACCGAGGACTGGGACATGGCCCGCCGCGCCATGGAAATGAATTTCTACGTGTCGTTCTCGGGGATCGTGACCTTCAAGAGCGCCCGGGACCTGCAGGACGTGGCCCGCCGACTTCCTCTGGACCGCATGCTGGTGGAAACCGATTCACCGTATCTGGCACCGGTGCCCCATCGGGGAAAGCCCAATCAACCCGCCTTCGTCCGCCATGTGGCGGAGTTCATCGCCGGGCTGCGCGAGATCCCCGTCGAGCAGCTCGCCGAGGCCACCACCGCGAACTTCTTCACCCTGTTCCGCGGGGCCCGGGCACCCGCCTGAAACTCAAGTTTTCCGGCTACCGGCCGATCATCCGCTGCGATAGGGCGCGTTTTGCAGGCGCGTGAAGCCCCGTCGGCACCGGGGAACAGGCCCGGGACTTCGGCCGGGGAGGGGGGTCAGTGGAAAAACGCAGTGGCGGCCCGCCTTGGGGGGCTCCGGCAGGGGCTGTCGGGCCTGACCAGGATGGAGGGTGCGGCCGCCCCCCGGCAGATGCCGCCACGGGCGCCTGCCGGATAGTCCCAGGCTCGGGCGCTGCCTTCCCCGCAGATCCGCGTACGGTGGGTGTCCGTTTCCGCCGGCGGGCCCTGTGCGCGCTCGCCAGTCTCCCGTTGCGCCGCCCCGCCAGCCTGGTGGGCGCACGTTTGCCGATGCACCCGAGCGCCGGCTGCCGCCACGGCTCCCCGCCCGTCGCTTGTCACCGGCTGTGCTATAAGTATGTCTGATAACGAGCAAAATGACCGGCAGCCTGAGAGCAACGCCGTGACTGCTAGCTCTGTAACGGCCGGGTCGAGGGGGGCGCGCCTGCTTCATGAGCGGGATCGGCTCAGCAAGGCACTACTCAGCGCCACCGCGGACCTGGCCCAGGGCCAGGATGCGGAGACCATTTTGCGTCGAACCTGTGAGGCATTGGCTGCGGCCTCACCCCATATCAGGCTTGCCTGGATGTATCTGGGGGATGCGGGCGCGGAATTCATCCGCCCCGCCTATGCCGCGGGCCAGGCCCGCCGGTTTGCGGCCGAGTTCACCCTGGGACAGGAGCCGGCGGAGCAGCGTGGTCCGACGCGGCGGGCCCTCACCCTGGGCCGCCCCGTTTCCTCCCGCATTCGCAGCGACCCCACAGCGGTGCCCTACCGGCATCTGGCCGAGGAGTACGGGCTCGAATCCAGCGTCAGTCTGCCTTTCGGCAATCCGCCGGCGGGGGTGGTGACGGTGTATGCGGACGAGCCCGACTATTTCATGCGTCTGGGCGTCGAGCCGTTCCGGGCCTTCGCTCACCTGGGCCAGGTGGCGTTGGAGCAGGCCAACCTGCGCAAGCGGCTCGAGGAAATCGCGACCTTCGACCACCTTACGGGTCTCATGAACCGCCGGGCGATGGTGGAGGTGCTGGAACGCGAGCATGCCCGAGCCGAACGCAGCGGCCGGCCCTACAGCCTGATTCTGTTCGATCTGGACCACTTCAAGCTCATCAATGACAGCTATGGGCATACCGTCGGGGATCATGTGCTGACGGCGGTGGCCCGTCATTCCGAGTCGGCCCTGCGCGACGGCGACTGGCTGGCCCGCTGGGGCGGGGAGGAATTCCTGTGCCTGCTTCCCGAGACGGACCACGCCGAGGCCATGGTGATCGGGGAACGGCTGCGCCAGGCGGTATCGGCCAATCCGGTCGTGGAGGGGGGGTGGCACATCGATGTGAGCCTCACTGGAGGCGTGGCCAGCTATCCCAATGACGGTCAGGACATCAACCGGCTGGTGAGCGCGGCTGATGCGAACCTTTACGAAGCCAAGCGCGCCGGGCGCAACCGGGTCCTGGGAGGGCAGGCCTCCCCGGAAGGGGATGCGGTCATTCCGGTCGCCACCCAGCTGCGCAGAGCCCTGCAGGAGGAGCGCCTGTTCGCCGCTTTCCAGCCTATCGTCGATCTGCGCAGCGGCGATGTGGCCGCAGAGGAGGCGCTGGCGCGCATCGTCCAGCAAGACGGTCAGATCATCTACGGGGGGCGGTTCATCGAGGCGGCCACCCAGATGCAGTTCGTGCATCGGGTGGACTTCGAGATTCTGCGCCAGTCCATTACACGGTGTGCGACCCAGCTGCAGCGCGGCGCGTGCCGCAAGCATTTCGTAAACATCTCCGCGGACCTGCTGCGCCATCCTGAGCTGGTCGAGGAGATCATGCATCTGGCCGAATCGGCCTGCGCCGGGTGCGCCGACAAACCGGGCACGGTCAAGCCCATCGTGCTGGAGGTGAACGAGCATCAGTTCATCGGCGATGCAGTCCGGGCCCTCAACGTCCTGCGCCCCCTCCTGGACTTCGGTATGCAGCTGGCCATTGACGGGTTCGGCGGCGGATACTCCTCGTTCAGCTACTTCGTGGATCTGCCGGTGGGATATCTGAAGCTGGAAGGTGCCCTGGTGGCCCGGCTGCGCGCCGAGCCACGGGTGCGCACCATTCTGGAAGGCGTGCAGGATACGGCCCGGCGCCTGGGGGTGGTCACCATCGCCGAGCGGGTGGAGGACGCCGAAACCGTGGCCATTTTGCGGGAGATGGGCACCGACTGGGCCCAGGGCCACTACTTCGCCCGGGCCGAGCTGGCATGAATGGGGGCGTCGTCCCGCCCCGTCAGTAGTTCAGCACCAGATCGGCTGCCATGCTCTGGTTGAGGGTCCAGCCCCCGCCGACGATGCCTCCGCATTCGTCGATCAGCTCGTCCTCGGTGATGCCGTGACTCTGCAGGGCCGCCGAGCAGCAGAACATTTCGACGCCGGCCTGACAGGCATCCCGTATGAAGTCGATAATCAGCTTGCCGCCTTCGGCCGCCTTGAGGTTGGCAGCGATGCCTTTTTTCATCAGCAGCACGGCGTCCACCTGACAGACGATCTTTGCCTTGTGCTCCATCACGGCGGCCAGGTGAGCCATGTAGAAGGGTGTCGCGCACCACTGGGGCGTGTCCGGCCCGTGGGTCACGATAATGAATACCTTACCGTCATCGGTCATGGTCTGGGCCCCCTTTGTGTATCCCCTCTATCGGTCATGACCGCAGGGACTTGAGCCGGCCGCAGGGGGCGCAGGCGGTGGATGGCGCGTCTCAATGACCCGCGTACAGCCAGTCGATCACGCTGCGATGCCGTTCCATCAGGCGCTGTCGGCGCAGCTTGAGCGTGGGCGTGAGCAGCCCCTCGTGGATGGTCCAGGGCTTGAGGGAACAGGCGACCCGGCGGATGCGCACATGGCCCGGGAACGGCTCCAGGCAGCGATCAATGCGCCGCAGGACGGCACGGTGCAGGGAGCCGGCGCTCAGGGAAGCCGGATCCGCCGGGTCCAGGCCCAGGCCGCGCGCCAAGGGCGGCCACTGTTCGGGATTCAGCACCACCAGAGCGCTGAGATAGGGGCGCTCATCACCGAGCACCATGACCTGCTCGAACAGGGGATCGGCGGTGATGGCCATCTCCATGTCGGCGGGCGGCACTTTCTCGCCGTTGGCCAGAACGATGATCTCCTTGAGGCGCCCGGTGATATAGATCCGCCCTTCGGCCAGGCGGACCCGGTCACCGGTATGCAGCCAGCCGCCGGCGTCGAAAGCCCCGGCGGTGGCTGCCGGGTCACGCCAGTAGCCCTGCATCACCCCGGGGCTTTTCACCAGCAGCTCGCCGTCGGCGCCGACCCGGATCTGCACGTCCGGCAACGGCCGCCCGACGCTGGCCGGGTCGTTGTCCTCCGGGCGGTTGCCACTGAGCACCGGGCCGGTCTCGGTCAGGCCGTAGCCCTGCACCAGGGGCAGACCGAGGCTCAGGAACAGGCGTGCCGCGGTCGGCGGCAGGGGCGCGCCGCCGCAAACGGCGATGCGCAGGCGGCCGCCGAGCCGTGCCATCAGTCTGCGGGCCACCAGGCGCTCGAGGGCGGGCCAGGCCGCCAGCCCGGGACTCCAGTGCCCTCGTCCCTGTCGGTACAGGAAGCGCTTCCAGCCGATGCTCACCGCCAGGGCGAACAGCTTGCGCGCAGGGACCGGGCGGTGGACCAGGGCGCCATGAACCGTGTTGTATATCCGTTCGTAGAT
>DATFLG010000128.1:0-5890 GCA_035267985.1 Gammaproteobacteria bacterium
CGAAGCGCAGGCTGGCGGTGCGGCTGTCCACCTCATGCTCGTCCGTGGTGAGCAGGTCGAACAGCAGGGTGGCCAGCCCCGCCCGGTTCAGGGTCTCGGCCACCTGCCGGTTGCGGGGGCTGAACCGGCTGCTGCCGCTGCCATGGGCGAACAGGATCACGCCCCCGGGCGTGTCCGGCAGCGTCAGCTGCCCCGGCAGCCGTACCCCTTTGGCATTGATCTCAACGTCCATGGCGCGGCGCTCCCCGGTGTGGCTCAGCGCTCGACGCCGGCGATACCGTCCAGCTGCTCCGGCGCCGCCGGGGCCGAAAACCGCAATGTTGTCCGCATCCCGGACCGTGCCGTCACGGTCAGGCCCTGATGGGCGCCCTCAGGGGCCGTGTGCAGCTCCAGGGATCGGGGATCGGGGATGTCGTGAGTGAACAGACTCTCCTCGGGGCCCATGAGCAGGCTCAGGCTCATCTGCCCGTCGTGGGGATGGGCCGTCAGTCCGTAGAACGGCACGCCGCGGGCCAGCTGCCGGCCGGGCCCGCCCGCCGGTTCCTCCACCCGCAGGTCGGCCCGCCAGCCGCTGTGCTGGCGGCTGAATTCGGCACAGAATCCGATCCATTCCTCCCGGGCGACGACCTCTGTCATGGTCCCCTCTGGGGCGGGTCAGCTCACTCTCAGGGTAGTGGGCCCCGCCGGCCTGTGCATCGGTCCCAACACTCATTTCCCTGGGGTATTGCCGGCGCTGCGGCGTTGCGGCGCTGCTACCCTCTACGGAGCCGGGACCGTTGCAGTGTGCCGGTGCCGCGGCCCCCGGTCGCGGATCCCAGTGGCGGCCCCGGCGTCCCACCGTGAACATCAAGGAGAGAGATCATGGTCCCCCTATCGTACAAGCGCTTGATCAATCTGTTGGCCGCTACCCTGCTGGCACTGGCCGCGCCGCTGGCCATGGGCGCCACTGCCGGGAATGCTGCGGCCAAGCAGATCAAGACCGCCGCCGAGCACGCCGGCTATGCCGCCGGTTCCAAGGAGCTGAGCAAGGTGCACCTGCATCTGCACCATGTGATCAACTGTCTGGAGGGGGCGTCGGGGCCCAATTTCGACGCCAGCGCCGGAGACCCCTGCAAGGGGATGGGCAGCGGCGGCGTGGCCGATCTCAAGGCGGCGGGTCAGGGCAGCGGAAAGGCGGCCCGGGCGACCCACCAGGCCCTGGCGCTGGCCAGGATCGCAGTGGGTGTGGACAGCTACGACGCCGCCGACTCCGTCGCCCGGGCGGTTCACGGGCTGCTCGAGCAGGCTGACCGGGAGCTGGCCGGCAGGTAGGCGCCCGCCGCTCAACCTGTCGCGCATGCGCAGACGGTTTCCAGGGACTCCATGACGTCCCGGTCGTAGTCCGCGAACATCAGGCCCAGGCCCCCTCTGTCCCGGTGCACCACCAGGGCGGGAAGGGTGGCCGAGGGCAGTCGTGCGCCTCTCAGCGTGACGGTCACGAAGGCCTGGAGTTGGAGGGAGGCCGCTTCGGTCTCCACGTACATTCCGTAGGGACTGACGTTGCGGGTGCGTCCGCTGAGGCAGCGGCCGCCGGGCGTGCGCAGCTCGACCCGGGCGGAGATGGGCGAGCGCGCATTCCAGCGGTGCTCCATTGTGCGATCTCCCTATCGACGCGTGTTCCCCGGGCAGTGGCCCTGCGGCGGCAGGGCGCCCGGCCTCTCAGGCCGCGGCGGCCAGTGCCAGGACCTTCTCCTCGATGGCCCGGTGGGAGATGCCGTGGCGGTCCAGCAGTTCCTCTTCCCGGCCCGAGCGCGGCTCCCCGGTGACGGCCAGTTGGTGGACGGTGGAGGCGCAGCCCACCGCCGAGCCGACGGCGTCCCCCAGGCCGCCCTGCTTCCAGTGGTCCTCCACCACCACCATCGCCTCGGTCTGCTCCGCAGCGCTGGCCAGGGTGGACACGTCCAGGGGTTTGACCGAGTAGGCGTCGATCACCCGGGTGGCGATGCCCTTTTCCCTGAGCCGCTCATGGGCCACCAGCGCTTCGTGGACGGTGATGCCGGCGGCCACCAGGGTGAAGCGGTCGTCCCCGGACGAGCGCAGGGTCTTGCTGCCGCCCACCGGGAAGGTCTCCTCATTGGCGTAGATCACCGGCGTCTTGGGCCGCGTGGTGCGCAGGTACACGATCCCCGGCGTGCGGGCTGCCTCCTCCGTGAGGTGCTCGGCACTGACCGCATCGCTGGGATAGAGCACCGTGCTGTCGTAGACCGCCCGGAACATGGCCAGATCCTCCAGGCCCATCTGGGACGGACCGTCCTCACCGATGGAGACCCCCGCGTGGCTTCCGCAGAACACCAGATGTTCCGGACGGCTGTGTCCGGCCATGCGGATGAAGTCGTAGGCCCGGCTGAGGAAGCAGGCAAAACTGGCGGCATAGGGAATCTTGCCGCAGGCCGCCAGCCCCAGGGCGGCCCCCGCCATGTTCTGCTCGGCGATATAGCTCTCGAAGAACCGTTCCGGATACGCCTCGGCGAAGGCTTTCGCCCGGGTGGAGTTCTTCACGTCCCCGTCCAGGGCGGTCACCCGGGGCATCACCTCGCCGAGCTTGCGCAGGGCGCTGCCATAACCGTCCCGGGTGGCCGCCTGCTGCCCCCGCTCGTAGTCGACACGGATGCGGGGCGGCTCCGCGGCGGAAGCGGTTTCCCGGAACCCGCCGGTGCGCCGGGGTTCGACCCGCAGGTGCACGTCAGCCTCCCCCAGCTCGGCCAGGGCCTTTTCCATGTCCGCGGGGCTGAGGGCCTTGCCGTGCCAGCCGTCCTCTCCTTCCAGGAAGGATACGCCTTTGCCCTTTTCCGTGCGGGCGATGATGGCGGTGGGACCCTGCCGGGCGGCGGTGCGGCAGGCGTCCAGCACCTGGGCCATGTCATGGCCGTCGATCTGCACGCTGTGCCAGCCGAACGCCCGGAATCGGTCGGCGAACACGTCCGTGTGGTGGTGATACGGCGCCGGTCCGCTCTGGCCGAGGGCGTTGACGTCCACGATGGCCACCACGTTCTTCAGGTCATGCAGGGAGGCGAACTGGGCGGCCTCCCAGACCGAGCCCTCCGAGCATTCCCCGTCGCCCAGCAGGCAGTAGACCCGGGCGTCGATCCCGTCCAGGCGGTTGGCCAGAGCGATGCCGTTGGCGGCGGCCAGCCCCTGGCCCAGGGAGCCGGTGGCCACCTGCACCCAGGGATTGTTGGGTGTGGGGTGGCCTTCCAGGGAGCTGTCGATCCGGCGCAGGCTCATGGGGTCTTCGTCGATGGCGCCGGACTCCGACAGGGCCGCCCACAGCAGCGGCGCGGCGTGACCCTTGGAGAGCACGAAACGGTCCACGTTGCGGGCGCGGGGATCGCCCGGATCCCAGCGCATGACCCGGAAGAACAGCGCCGAGACCAGTTCGGCCGCAGACATGCAGGAGGTGGCGTGGCCGGAGCCGGCCTCGGTGGTCATGCGGATCACCTCCCGGCGCAGCCGGCGGCTCATGGCCTTCAGGGGGCCGATGTCCCGGCGGTCCAGGTAGCGCACCCGTTTGGCGGCCAGGTTGTCCATCAGCGCATCGTAGGGGTCGATGAACTTCTGGACGCCTTCGTTCTCCAGCTGTTCGGTGACCTGTCCCATGTCGATGCCCAGCTCGGTCACCTGCTCCATGACGGCCTGTGCCTCGTCCATGCCCTGGCGCAGGGTATCCGCCACCCGGCCGTGGTCCGCGAACGCGCGGATGGTGGGCGCCGGCAGGGTGTTGACCGTCTGGGGGCCGATCAGGGGCTCCACATACATGATGTCGGAGTAGTCGGGATTCTTGGTGCTGGTGCTGGCCCACAGCAGCCGCTGGGGGCGGGCACCGTGCTCGGCCAGGTGCTGCCAGCGCTCGCTGGCGGTGATCTCCTCGAACGCGCGATAGGCCAGCTTGGCGTTGGCCACAGCGGTGCGCCCGCGCAGCTGCGCCGCGCGGGCCGCCATGGACTCGTCGGTGACCCCGGCAATGCGCTGGTCCAGGAGCGGGTCCACCAGCACGTCCATGCGGCTGAGAAAGAAGCTGGCCACCGAGGCGACGCTGTCAAGGGGCCGACCCCGTTCCAGGCGCCGCTCCAGGGCCCGTATATAGGCGTCGGCAATGGTGCGGTAGCGGTCCACGCCGAACAGCAGGGTCACGTTGACGTTGACGCCCTCGCTGAGCAGCTCCTCGACGGCCCCCACGCCGGCGGCGGTGCCGGGAATCTTGATGTACACATTGGGCCGGTCCACTTCCGCGTAGAGACGCCTGGCTTCGCGGATCGAACCCTGGGCGTCATGAGCCAGGTGGGGGGAGACCTCCAGGCTCACATAGCCATCCACCCCGTCGGAGGCCTCATACACCGGACGCAGGACATCGCAGGCGTCGCGCACATCGGTGACCACCACGGCTTCGTAGATCTGCGGCGTGGATTTGCCCGAGCTGACCGCCTCCCGGATCTGGGCCTCGTAGCGGTCGCTGTGGGTGATGGCCTTGTCGAAGATCTTGGGGTTGGACGTGACGCCCCGCAGGCCCTCCTGTGCGACCCGCCGGTGCAGCTCGCCGCTGTGGATCATGTCCCGGGTCAGGTTGTCCAGCCAGTAGCTCTGGCCGTGCTCCAGCAGCTTCAGAAGCGGTTTCATGGTGGCCTCCTTTGCGATGCGGTGACTCCTGTCGATGCGATATCAACGAACCGTGGGATGCCCGGCTGCATCCCGCGCAGGCCGATGGCGGGAGAGCGAACGCCGAACACGAAAAATTCCGGGATCGTGCACCGCGGGGTTCGGTGCACACGCCGTCCCGAGGACCTGCCTCAAGCATAGACCACGAGCGGGCGGCGAACGCCCGTGTGGGCGCATGCAATTGTGACAGTGTGACCGTGGATAAACGGCGCAACGTGGCGCTGTCGTCGTTGAACGACGTGCGCGCGGATCTGTCTCACACTTGTAGGAGGTCATGAAACCGTGAAGGCGGAAAAACGGGAGGTTTGACGGTGTCCGAGTGGTCGACTAGACCTGGACACCCCGGATAGCGTTCACGCAAGGAGGTAGCCATGGAAGCGACAGGGAATCAGCAGGTGCGGCATGCGCCGCGCGTCAATATGTTCGGTGGATGGACGACCGAGGCCCTGGGCGGCGCTGCTGCGGTGGTGCTGACCATACTGGGGCTGTCCGGCGTCGCCCATCCCTATACGCTGACCGTTGCCGGCATCGCGCTGGGGCTGACTCTGCTGGTGCAGGGCAGCGTGGTCATGGCCGAGTATTCGGCGATTCTCACCCGCACGGGCGCCCAGTCGGACATGGCCGCCGGCACCTTCGGCGGCGGTCTCAGCACCCAGGCCATGGCCGGCGCGTCGGCCGTGATACTGAGCATCCTGGCCCTGCTGGGCCTGCATACCATCGTGCTGATGGGCGTGGTGTCCATCGTGCTGGGCGGCGGTCTGGTGCTCAGCTCGGGGGTGGATGCACGCCTGGAGGCGTTGAAGATCGAGCTGTCGGACCAGCAGTCCACCACCAAGCGGGTCGCCGAGGACGCCATGTCGGCCTCCACCGGCGCCGATGTGATGGTGGGCGTTGCCGCCGTGGTGCTGGGGATTCTGGCTCTCATCGGCATTGCGCCCATGAATCTCAATCTGGTGGCGCTGCTGGCGATCGGCACCGCCGTGCTGCTGAGAGGCTCCACCATCGCGGGCCGGATCATGAGCCTCGGCGGCGCGATGCGTTGATCGATTCGGTGCCGGAGCCCTCGCCGGCCCCCGCCGGTGAGGGCGCGATCGAGGCGGTCACGGGGTCCCGCTGCGGATCACGTGGCTGTACTTGATCACTGCCACGAAGATCACCCCGCCGATGGCGTTGCCCGTGGTCGACCACAGCAGAAAAT
>DATFLG010000129.1:0-3017 GCA_035267985.1 Gammaproteobacteria bacterium
GCACCTGGTCGCCTTCGCTGGCCAGGCGCGAATCGATCACCTTGGTGTCCTGGGCATTACAGAAGGGGCAGCGCATGGCACTACCTCGACGCGGCGGTGCGCCGGTGGCGCAGCCGGTGCCCGCGCGTGTCTACTGGACGCTGCTCTCGTAGACCGGAAAGCGCCGGCACAGCTCCAGCACCTGCTCGCGCACCCGCGCGATGGTTTCCTGGTTCTGAATGTCGTCCAGGATGTCGCAGATCCAGGCCGCCAGCTCACGCACCTCGGACTCGCCGAAACCGCGGGTAGTGGCCGCCGGGGTGCCGATCCGCAGCCCGCTGGTCACAAACGGCGACTGGGGGTCGTTGGGCACCGCATTCTTGTTGACCGTGATGTTGGCCGATCCCAATGCGGCGTCCGCGTCCTTGCCGGTGATGCCCTTGTCGATCAGGTCCACCAGGAACAGGTGGTCGTCAGTGCCGCCGGAGACCACCTTGTAGCCGCGTTCCATGATCACCCCGGCCATGGCACGGGCGTTGGCCAGCACCTGGGCCTGGTAGTCCCGGAACGCCGGCTCCAGGGCTTCCTTGAAGGCCACCGCCTTGCCGGCGATCACGTGCATCAGCGGCCCGCCCTGGGTGCCGGGGAAGACCAGGGAGTTGAGCTTCTTCTCGATCTCGGGGTTGCTGCGGGCCAGGATCAGCCCGCCCCGGGGTCCGCGCAGGGTCTTGTGGGTGGTGGTGGTGGTCACGTCGGCGATCTTCACCGGGCTGGGATACAGGCCCGCCGCCACCAGGCCCGCCACATGGGCCATGTCCACGAACAGCCAGGCGCCCACTTCGTCGGCGATGTCCCGGAAGCGCTGCCAGTCCATGACCCGCGAGTAGGCGGAGAACCCGGCGACGATCATCTTCGGCTGGTGCTCCCGGGCCAGGGCCGCCACCTGCTCGTAGTCCACCTCGCCGGTCTCGGCGTTCAGGCCGTACTGCACCGCGTTGAACAGCTTGCCCGAGAAGTTCACCTTGGCCCCATGGGTGAGGTGACCGCCGTCTGCCAGGCTCATCCCCAGGATGGTGTCCCCGGGCTTGAGCAGCGCCAGGTAGACCGCGGCATTGGCCTGGGAGCCGGAGTGGGGCTGGACATTGGCGTAGTCGGCGCCGAACAGCGCCTTGGCCCGATCGATGGCCAGCGTCTCGGCCACGTCCACGAACTCGCACCCGCCGTAGTAGCGCCGCCCCGGATAGCCTTCGGCGTACTTGTTGGTGAGCACCGAGCCCTGGGCTTCCATCACCCGGGGGCTGGTGTAGTTCTCGGAGGCGATCAGCTCGATATGCTCTTCCTGGCGGCGCTGTTCGTTCTCGATGGCCGTCCAGAGCTCCTCGTCGTAACCCGCAATGGTCATGTCTTTGCTGAACATGGACTTCCCCTGTACTGCTGTGCCCCCGCCGGAAGGCCGGGACGATGGGTCATAACTGTAGCGAATCCGTTATGATACCGGATTCCGGCCCCGGCTGCATGATGCTGATATGCGGACGGATTTGTCCGGATGCCCGGGCGCCTACCGGGTGCAGGCCACCAGCTCGGCCAGCACCGCCGACCAGGCCGCCGCCAGATTGGCCCGGGAATAGCCACCACCGCCCATGGCCAGCAGCCGCCCCTCACAGCAGCGGTCCGCCAGGGCGCACAGCCGGCGGGCGGCGTAGGCGTGGGCAGCGCTGGAATAGCGCAGGTGGGTGATGGGATCGCCGGCCACGCTGTCGGCCCCGCACTGGAACAGGATGAACTGCGGCTGGCGGTCCTCCAGAAAGGTCTCGACCCGGTCGAAGGCCGCCCGGAAGGCCTCGTCGCCGGCATCCGGGGCCATGGGGATGTTCAGTTTGCTCCCACGGCCGGGACCCCTGCCCTGCTCGTCAGCGGCGCCCGTTCCCGGATACAGGTAGCGCCCGTCCTCGTGCAGGTCGGCGAAAATCAGGTCCGGGTCGTCTTCGAAGGCGTAGAAAACCCCGTCGCCGTGATGGGCATCGATGTCGACATAAGCCACCCGCCCCACGCCCCGATCCCGCAGGGTTTCGATGGCCACGCCGCAGTCGTTGAATACGCAGAACCCGGCCGCCCCGTCCCGCCGGGCGTGATGCAGCCCCGCAATGGGGCTGAAGGCCCGGCGGCAGCGCCCGTCCAGCAGGTTCCAGGCGGCCTGCACCGTGGTACCCACCACCGTGGCCGCCGCCTCGTACACCCCGGGAAACGCGGGCGTGTCGCCGCAGTCGAGAAATCCGCTGCCGGTGCGGGACTGGACCTTGACCTGCTCCACGTACTGATGGCTATGGAAGCGCTCGATAAGGGCCTGGTCCGCCGCCACCGGCTCCCGGACCGCGACCTGGCGGTCCAGACCCTGGGCACAGGCCCGCTTCCAGAAGGCGTCCATCCGGTCGGGACCGAACGGATGGCCGGCACCGAAGCCGTAACGGGCCAGCGCTTCGCCGATATACACACAGACGCCGCTTTCCATGATGAAAAGGGTAGCCCGGCAGGTGCTCCCGGCCAACCGGCGCGGCGGGACCGCGGTGCTAGGAACCGGAGCCGGCCGGGGCCTGGGCCTCCCGGGCGGTGGCAAAGCGCAGGGTGAAGACGAACAGGCTACCGTGTCCGGGACGGGACTCAACGCGGATCTCTCCGCCCATCCGGACGATCAGCTGCCTGCAGATACTCAATCCCAGACCCGTGCCGCCATAGCGGCGGGTCGTGGAGCCATCACCCTGGGTGAAGGCCTCGAAGATGCGCTCGTGATCCTCCGGGGCGATGCCGATGCCCGTATCGACGACCTCGAACTGCGCCATCACCCGCCCGGCGCGTCGGCCGGTCATCCTGCCGCGGATTTCCACGCGGCCCCGGGAGGTGAATTTGACGGCATTGCTCACCAGGTTGGTCACGATCTGGCGAAACCGCAGGGGATCACCGTAAACCGTCTCGGGAAAATCCGCCGCCATGTGGTCCACCAGCTCCAGCCCCTTCTGACGCGCGCTGACCCGCAGAAGGCC
>DATFLG010000130.1:0-2028 GCA_035267985.1 Gammaproteobacteria bacterium
CGGGCCCGGCGCCGGTGACTGTACACCGCCGGCGCCGCACCGACCACGAGAAGCCCGGCGAACGCCACCAGCGGCCACCAGACGGGCTGGTTCCAGCGCCGGCGCTCGCGGGTCCGGCGCGCCACGTCGATGCGCCGGTACTTGATGGCGTTGTTGGCCATCAGGTTGGGCTTCACGTTGTGGTACCAGTCGTGATACAGGCTGACCACCTTGGGGTAGTAGCCCCACACCCAGGGCGCATCCCGCCAGAGGATCTTCATCATCCGGTGGATGACCTGCTTGCGCGCAGGGCCGTTGTCCATGTTCTTCATCTTCTCGAACAGGGCGTTGAATTTCGGATTGTCGTAGTTGGCCGCGTTCTCCCCATGGTGCTTGACCTTGCCGTTGGGACCGTAGAGCAGGAACATGAAGTTCTCCGGATCCGGATAGTCGGCGTTCCACCCCCACATGAAAAGCTGCTCGGTGCCCTTCTGCATCTTGTCCTGGAAGCGGTTGTAGTCGGTATCGCGTATATCGAGCTCCAGGTCGATCCTGGCGAATTGTTTGCGCAGCCAGTCGAACTGGGCCTTGGCGTCGGGGCTGCCGCCCGAGGGCGTGTCCAGGTGCAGCAGCAGGGGTTTGCCGGTTTTGGCATCGCGCCCGTCGGGATAGCCTGCCTCGGCGAGCAGGCGCTTGGCGGCGGCGATGGGCTTGCGCTTCGCACCCTGGGGGGTCCAGTTGTACACGTAGGGGTCCATGCCCGCCCTGCCCTGCTGGTGCCCGAAGATGCCGGGCGGGATCGGCCCCTGGGCAGGCACCCCCTGGTCGTTGAGAAAGATGGAGATGTATTCCTCGTAGTTCAGGGCAATGGAGATGGCCTGGCGCAGCTTGCGGGCACGCTCCGTGTCGCCCCCCACCACCGGATCCAGCATGTTGAAACCCAGGTAATAGATGGAAGGCGCGACAGCCGTTCTCAGCTCTATGTTCTTCCTGCGCATGGGCGCGGTCAGGTTGAGCTGACCGCCCGAGCCGATGCGTATGGCCTGATCGAAGCTTTCGCTGCTCACCCCCGAGACATCGTAATAGCCCTGGAGGAACTTGTTCCAGTAGGGGATGTTTTCCTTCTCCAGGCTGAAGATCACCTTGTGGATGAACGGCAGGGGCTTGCCGGCATCGGCCAGCAGCCCGGCCTTGGCGTCGCCGGGCTCGCCGCTGCCGGGGTAGCGCTCGCCGTGGAAGTCGGGATTGGCCACCAGCACCATCCGCCGGTTGGGGTTGTTCACGGTCATCATGTAGGGGCCGGACCCCACCGGATACCAGTCCAGGGTGATGTTGCGCGCGGCCATGCCCGGCTGGGCGTAGAAGCGGTCCACCTCCGGGGGCAGGGGCGCGAAGAACGGCATGGCCAGCCAGTAGCGGAACTGGGGATATTTGCCCCGGATCTTGATGCGATAGGTGTAGCGGTTCACCACCTGCGCGCCTTCCAGGGGATAGCGGGTCAGGTCCAGGTACCCCTGCCCCCCGTCCTTGTGGCGCGCCGCCTGCAGGGTCTTGCTCAGCTTCTTCAGCCCCACGATGTAGCCGCTCATCAGGCCGAAGATGGGCGACTGCACCTGAGGGTCGGCCAGACGCTTGATCTCGTAGACGTAATCGGCGGCGGTGACCTCCCGGGTCCCGGTGTGGCGGAAGTCACCCAGGGTGTGGATGCCCGACAGGTCCGCCGGGTTCAGGTGCCGGTACAGGGCTCGGCCCCGGCTGTCGGTGGCAAAAGCGGGATGGGGCTGGTAGTGCATGCCCTTGCGGATGTGGATCTCGTACACCGTGTAGGCGATGGCCGAGGCCGGGGCCGAGTCCGGCAGCCGCCGGCCCCGGGCGTCCAGATATTCACGGGTGGGCATGCGGGCCGCCGCCAGGGGCTCGAGCTGATAGGGCCGCTTGAGATAATCATACTGCAGGGGCGGCTCGTAGACCTGGCTGATGATCTCGTACTCGTTGGAGCTGTAGGCGCGGGCCGGATCCAGGTGGTTGGGGCGCTCACTGAACGAGGTG
>DATFLG010000131.1:0-2082 GCA_035267985.1 Gammaproteobacteria bacterium
ATGCGGCTGTTGACGCTCATGGAGGCGTCCAGGTCCTTGTACTGTCCCCGCGGGACGGTGACATACAAGGTGTGGGCGAGCCCCAGGGACAGCTTGTCGTCGGCGCCCTTCCACACCCGGGCATGGGTCAGGGGCTTGTGAGCGTCATAGAGCTTGTGGGTCTCGAAGAACCGGAACCCGTAGTTCAGCAGGGCCTGGCTGGCATCGGCCCGGGCCTCGTTGCTCTTGGTGCCGAGCACCACCGAAATCAGCCGCATATGCTTGCGCTTGGCCGAGGCGACCAGGCAGTAACCGGCCGATTCGGTGTGGCCGGTCTTCATGCCGTCCACGGAGGGGTCGCGCCAGAGCAGCTTGTTGCGGTTGTACTGGGTGATGTTGTTCCAGGTGAACTTCTTTTCCGAGTACAGCTTGTAGTATTCGGGAAAATCGCGGATCAGGGCCCGGGCCAGCTTGGCGATGTCGTGGGCGGTGGTGTAGTGGTTGGGATCGGGCAGTCCCGTGGGATTGACGAAATGGGTGTGGTTCATGCCCAGGGCCTTGGCCTGGCGGTTCATCATGGCGGCGAAGGTATCCTCGCTGCCGGCCACGAACTGGGCCAGGGCCACCGTGGCATCGTTGCCCGACTGGGTGATCATGCCCTGCAGCAGATCCTTTACCGACACTTTCGTGTTGACCTTCACGAACATGCGCGAACCCGGTGTGCGCCACGCCTTCTTGGTGATATGCACCTTGTCGTCCATGTGGATCTGTCCGGACTCCAGGGCCTGGAACACCAGGTAGGCGGTCATCAGCTTGGTGATGCTGGCCGGTTCCATGCGTTTGTCCGCATTGTCCTGCGCCAGGATCTGATCGCTGTGGTAGTCCATCAGGATGTACCCCTTGGCGCCGATCGCCGGGGGCTTGGGCACGGGCAGCGGACTGCTGGGCTGGGAGGCCGGTTTGGCGGCGGCGTAGGACAGGGGGAGCCAGAGCAATGCGAGGATTGCGAGCAGAATACGGGGCATGTCTTGGGTCACCACTTCGGTCGAATCGGATCGGGGGGTAGCGGCGTCAATTCTCCGCGCCTGGCGGCTGTTTTGCAACGCGCCCCGGGGGGCGGCAAGACGCTCAAGGAAATGACAGCGCCGGAGCGGGGACGTTCCGCCGCGGGGCCGATTCAGTCGACGATCACCGCCGCGTCGTGGACCCCGTAGCGCAGCAGGGTATGCTCCATGTGCTCGGCCTGCTCGACGCTGTCCAGCGGCCCCACCTGTACCCGGTAGATGGGCCGCTGGTGGTGGTAGCCCTTGCTGATGTGAATGCCCGGCAGGCTCGCGTTGAGGAGCCGGCCGCGCAGGCGCTCGGCATTGCTGCGCTCGGCAAAGGCGCCGACCTGGAGAAACAGGGTGCTGCCCCCGTGCCGGGAGCGGGCCGGGGCGCCGCGGTTGTCCGCCACCACGGTGGCGGGCCGGTGGGGCGCGCGCGGGTCGATGGCCCGCACCTCCACCGGGGCGGTCCCGGTGCGCAGCATGTGCAGCTTGGCGGCCGCCGCATAGGACAGGTCGATGATGCGGTCGGCATGGAAGGGCCCGCGGTCGTTGACCTTGACGATGACCCATCGGCCGTTGCGCAGATTGGTCACCCGCACATAGGTGGGAATGGGCAGGGTCTTGTGGGCCGCCGTCATGGCGTACATGTCGTAGCGCTCGCCGCTGGCGGTACGCCGGCCGTGGAACTTGGTGCCGTACCAGGAGGCGATACCCCGCTGGACGAAGCCGTGGGCCGAGGCGCGCACGTGGTAGCGATGCCCCATCACCACGTAGGAGTTGGGATTGCCGTGGGTGCTGCGGGGCTCCACCCGGGGTACGGCGTTGGGAATGGATGCTGCGTCGATCCGCCCCGGCGGTGCGCCGTCACGGGATTGCAGGGGGCCGGTGGTGCTGCAGGCGCTGAGCAGGGCCGCAGCCGCCACCGCAGGCAGGGCCGATCTCAATCCAGGAATGGCTGAATAAATCAATGACCTGCCCGCCCTTGTCCAACCGACATCTCAAGTGTGCCCGGCCCTGCAGGGGAATGCAATCCCTGCCGGGTTAGCGGGTCCCG
>DATFLG010000132.1:0-4859 GCA_035267985.1 Gammaproteobacteria bacterium
CAACTCGAATCGCTCCGCCACCGGCGGATCGTCGGCACGCACCCGGGCCAGCGCCGCCTGACTGGCCGGATAGTCGTACACGAACGCCGGGCCGGGGGGCAGCCGGGGCTCCACCACCTGGGTCCACAGCAGGTCCCGCCAGGGATCCGGATCGTCGTCGGGCATGCCGGCGGGCACTGACACCCCCAGCCGGACGGCCCCCTCGGCCAGGGCAGGCACGGCACAGGTCATGGGATCGGTCGCCACATGGTGCAGGAACAGCTCCCGGTAGCTCCAGCGCGGGGCCGGGCCCGGATCGTTCCCCAGCACGGCGGCCAGCAGCGCTTCGACCTCGTCCATCAGCTGCCAATGGTCGAATCCGATCCGGTACCACTCCAGCAGAGTGAACTCGGGATTGTGGCGCCCGCCCCGTTCGTGGTCACGAAACGCCTTGCAGATCTGATAGATGGACCCACTGCCCGCGGCCAGCAGCCGCTTCATGGCGAACTCGGGGGAAGTCTGCAGGAACAGGCGGGTACCGGCGGGCAGGCCGGGGCCCGTATAGCGGGTGGTGAGGCTGGCCAGGGCCGGATCCGTGGTCCCGGCGCCGCAGAGCGCCGGCGTTTCGACTTCCAGCACACCGCGGGCGGCGAAGAAGGCGCGGATGGCGGCCAGCACCTGCGCCCGCCGGCGCAGGTTATCGAAGCTGGCAGTGGGCCGCCAGTCGGCGGGGCAGGTCTCGTCCACAGTCCGACGCCCCGTCGGCCGGGATCAGTCTTTGACCCGCGAGATATACTCACCGGTGCGGGTATCCACCTTGATCAGCTCGTCCACCTCCACGAACAGGGGAACGCGAACCACCGCACCGGTCTCCAGGGTCGCCGGCTTGCCGCCGCCGCTGGAGGTGTCGCCGCGCACCCCCGGATCGGTCTCGGTGACTTTCAGCACCACGTGGTTGGGCGGCGTCACGCTCAGAGGAGCCCCGTTCCACAGCGTCACCTGGCAGATATCCTGTTCCTTGAGCCATTTGGCCGCATCCCCGACCGCCGTGGCGTCGGCCGCGAGCTGCTCGAAGGTCTCGGGTACCATGAAATGCCAGAACTCGCCGTCGCTGTAGATATACTGCATCTCGGTATCCACCACGTCGGCCGCCTCCACCGTATCCCCGGACTTGAAGGTGCGGTCTATGACCCGTCCGGTCTTGAGGTTGCGGATCTTCACCCGGTTGAACGCCTGGCCCTTGCCGGGCTTGACGAACTCGTTTTCAATGATGGCGCAGGGGTCCCCGTCCATCATGATCTTCAAACCGCTCTTGAATTCGTTCGTGCTGTAGGTCGCCATCGGGTACCTTCCACGCGATTGCAGGATTTACTCGGAAAACTCGGATTTTGCCAATGATACCGCGTTCTGCGCCACCTGAGCACCTGCCCCGCTGGCAGCGGGAACTGCAGCGGGCCATCACCCGGGTGGACCGCCTGCTGGAGTTGCTGGAGATCGATCCGCGGAGCGTCGCGCTGGCCGGCCCGGCGGCGGCCCGGTTCCCGGTGCGGGTGCCGCGGGGTTTCGCGGCACGCATGCGCCCCGGTGATCCGGACGACCCGCTGCTGCGCCAGGTGCTGCCCGGGGCCGCGGAGGATCGTCCCGCCACCGGCTATGGCTTCGATCCGCTGGACGAGGAGCGCAGCATGGTAGCCCCCGGGGTGCTGCACAAATACCGGGGCCGCGCCCTGCTCACCGTCACCGGTGCGTGTGCGGTGCACTGCCGATACTGCTTCCGCCGCCACTTCCCCTATGGGCAGGCCAATCCCACGGGCGCCTGGGAGCGCGTCCTGGGCTACCTGGCCGACTCACCCCAGACCCGGGAAGTCATTCTCAGTGGCGGCGACCCCCTGTCGCTGACCGACGAACGCCTGGCCGCACTGTCCACCGGGCTTGAAGCGCCGGGCCACGTACACCGGCTGCGCATCCACACCCGAACGCCCATCGTACTGCCCGAGCGGGTGGACCGGCACCTGCTCGGGTGGCTGGCAGCGAGTCGCCTGCAGGTGGTCATGGTGGTGCACTGCAACCACCCCCGGGAGATCGACGACGCCGTGGCCGAGGCGATGCGGCACCTGCGGGCCGCGGGCGTCAGCCTGTTCAATCAATCGGTGCTGCTGCGGGGGGTGAACGACGACCCGGACATCCTCTGCGCCCTCAGCGAGCGGCTGTTCGATCTGGGGGTGATCCCCTACTACCTCCACCAGTTGGACAAGGTCCAGGGTGCCGCCCACTTCGAAGTGGACGACGCCGCCGCCCACCGGCTGATGGACGCGTTGCACGGCCGCCTGTCCGGCTATCTGGTACCCCGGCTCGTGCGCGAGCAGGCCGGCGCACCGGGCAAAACCCTGCTGTGGCCCGCCTGACCCCCCGGGCTCAAGCCGCTGTCGCCCCGGGGGAAGTTCTGATAAAGTTCCTGCGTTGACCGGCGATAAAACAACAAGAACCTGAAAACCCACGTCCGCCACAGGCGCGAGCGTGTTCGGGACAGGTTCCACCAATGCCGGAGCGAAGACGCATTCATGGTCCGATTCGATATCCCACAACGCGCCCGTCCGGGACCTGCTTCCTTCGACACCCGGCCGGCCCAGGTCCGCGCCTGGCTGGCCGCCCTGCCCACCGCGAACCTGGGGGAGACCTGCCGTCAGCTGTACGGGGCGCTGCGGGACGTCAACCGACTGGACATTCCCAGCAGCCAGCGTTTTCGCTTTCTCGAATCCGTGCGTCCCGTCCTGACGACGGCCCTGGAGGCCATGGCCAGGCATTATGTGGGCCGCACCTTCCCCCTGCCGGAGAAGAGCCGCAAGGTCGCCCAGCTGGCCCAGGCCCTGAACCGGGAGCTGTCGGTGGGCTACATCCTGGTGGTCGACGACGAGGGCCACCGCGGCCGCCTGCGCCGGGACGGGCGCATGCTGGCCGTGTCCACCCACCGGGCGCTGCGTTCCCTGGGACAGCTGCTGCTGACAGCCTACCGGGTGTACGCCCCTTATCCCCCGGGGATATGGCACCAGCTCCACGCCCTGTACGGGTCCGCCGAGACCCAGGGCCTGACCAACAGCCGGGTCCGGGACGAGACCTACACGGGAATCCGGCAGGCGCGGGTTGCCGACGCCTACAAGCAGGCCCTGCTGCTGGCCCTTGCCTGCCCCTACCGGCTGCGCCAGGGGGAGGCGGAACAGGTGCACCAGGCCCTGGAAGTCTGGGCGCCCCGGGCCCGGCTCGCCCGGGTGGCCGATGAGCCGCAAAACCCCAGCGGGGTGTTCGTCGCCGATCTGGCCAGCGACGACGCGCCGTCCTACCTGGCGCTGCGCCCCGGCGGCTACCAGGGCGACCGGTGCCGCCTGCTCGACACCGCCGAGCTGGCCGACACGGTGCGCGGGGAGCTGACCCGCGGACCCGGTGGGGGCGCCGCCGGGACGCGCCGACTCCCCGAGGCGGTCCTGCGGCGGCTGATGCTGGCCTGGGGGGTCATGCCCAAACGGCGGTTCCCCCGTACCCGCAAGCACTCCACCGTCATGGTGGCGACCGGCCTGAGCGCCGCCCACTTCTTCATCAGCGGCGAAATCGCTTTCGTGCCCCCGGACCAGGCCGGGGGCGAGGAACCCGTCTTCGACCGGCCCGCAAGATTCAAGGTGCGCCCGACCACCGCCGAGCGCCAGCACACCCCGGACGTGTGGGATCTGTACGCCCGGCCTCCCGAACCGCCATCGGCCACCGGCGATGAGGTCATGGAAACGGCGGATCACGACGACGGGTCGGTTACCTACCAGGCCGACACCTGGAAGATGATCAACGTGAGCGCCGGCGGGTACTGCCTGCTGTGGGACAGTGCGGAGAGCTCCGGCGCCCAGGTGGGGGAGCTGGTGGCGATCCGTGAGGTGGACGAGCCGGACGCCTTCCACTGGAGGCTGGGCGTCGTGCGCTGGATGAAATGCGTGGAGCGCGAAGGCCTGCAGCTGGGAGTTCAGATGATCGCGCCGGGCGCCGTGGGCGTGGGCATCAAGCTCAAGAGGACCGACGGCACCTGCGGGGACTATATGCGGGGGCTGCTGCTGCCGGAAATCCGTGCCCTCGGTCAGCCGGCCTCCCTGCTCACGCCGGCGCTTCCCTACCGGGTCAATGAGACCGTGCTGGTCTTCAGCCACGGCACGGAAAAGCCCGTGCGCCTGACAGGCCTGGTGGAGAACACCGGCACCTTTGCCCAGTTCCACTTCATGCCCCAGGCCGGGCCGGCGGCGGGGTCGCGCCCCAGCGACCCGACCGACTTCGACGGCCTGTGGGAATCCATCTGAGGGGAACGGACCCTCAGCAGGCAGTTGAAGAAGGCCACTCTGGCCCCTTTTCAACTCACTTGGCCGCGGCGCATGTCCACGGCTCGCATCATGGCCGCCCCCGGCGGGCTGTTTTTCAACAGCCTGTCAGAACAGCTCCGCGAAAGGCGGCGGGAAGCGGATCTCGCCACCCTTGTCCAGCACCCCGGTTTCCAGCTCCAGCACCGTCAGGGCATCGTCGGGCACGCGGATGTTGCAGCGCAGGCTCCAGCGGGACGCCGGCACGAAACCGTGGCGCGCGTAATAGTCCGGCCGACCGGCCACCACGATGGCGCCGTAGCCGTGGTCCCGTGCGAGCCGGATGGCGGAATTGACCAGTTCCGAGCCGATGCCGCGATGGGACTGGGACGGGACCACCGACATGGGTCCCAGGGCGAGCAGCTCGACCATTTCCCTGCCGCGGTGAAGCTGCACCTTGGACAGCAGCAGATGGCCCACGATGCGCCCTTTGAGCTCCGCCACCAGGGAGAACTCGGGCTCGAAGTCGGCCTGCTCGCGCAACTTGGTGAT
>DATFLG010000133.1:0-4043 GCA_035267985.1 Gammaproteobacteria bacterium
CTGGCACGCCAGTGCCGCGGCACGACCCAGGCCGGACCGGTGCTGGCGCTGAGCACGCTCAGATTGTAATCGTGCTCGCTGAAATAGGCCCGGTGATACAGATCCACCTCGCTCTGCCAGAGGAACTGACCGACCCGCTGACCGGCGCGGAAACGCTTGCCGGGCTGATAGCGGTGGACCAGGCCGGCGCTGAACACCGTGGCGCTGTCGCTCTTGGGACGCGAGCCGGGCGCAATCACCAGGCTCTGGTTGCCGATCTGAACCACGTCGCTGATCGGGCCGATGTTGACGTTGGAGTCGTACATCAATCCGAACGAAATGGACGGCGTGAAGTGATTCTTCACCGACAGGCGCTTCTGGTCCTCCTTGACCTGGGCGAGGAACGCCAGGACGGTCACCCGCACATTGGGCGGCACCGTGGGATCCTTGAGCACCCGCTCGGCCGCCTTGCGGGCCTTCTCGTAGGCCAGCGACCGGTAGTACGCCAGCGCAAGCTCCAGCCGTGCCCGGTGCAGGTCGGGAGCATTGCTGAGAATCGTGCGAAAAGCCTCGATGGCCGACACCAGTCTGTCATCACGCAGCGCCTTCATGCCCTTTTCGAACAGAATCTCGTTGGGGTCCTTGGCCGGCGTGGAGGCCTGCTCGGCCCGGGCCTGGACGCTGAGCAGCCCAAGAGCGACGCCCGTTATGCCGGCGAAGAACAGTCCGGCCCGACCCGCGCGGGTATGCGTAATCATTTATGGGATCCCCCCGGCATGAGTTGCCGTTGTTTTTTTTCGGTGATGCCGTCCGGCGCGTCGATGATAGTGCGCCAGCCGCTACGAGGACAATCCCCGCGGCCCGCCGGGCGCTTGGCCCCACCCGCGCACTGCTGGTAGACTGCCCCTCGACCGCCACGCAGCGGCACCGTGACAAGAAGAACCTATGGCGCACAGAATCTTGCTGGTCCTGCTGGCGGCTTCGGCCCTGTTCTGCGCGGCCGCCCCGGCGGCATCCCACCCCAACACCCTGTTCGGCTACCACGGAACCCGCCAGGACAACATCAAGCTGTTCCATCAGTGGGTGGATGTGCTGGCCCGCCATATCCGGGACGACGTGCCGGAGGGGGACTGCAACGCCCCGACGCTGACGACCTGCCATCTGCGCAAGTGGTTCGCCTTCCTCAAGGGCATCCGGCACCTGCCGCCCCTGGAGCAGATCCGTCGGGTCAACCGCTATGCGAACCGCAAGCAATACGTGCTGGACATCGACAACTACGGTGTCGAGGACTATTGGGCGGACGCCAAGGAATTCCTCTACAACGGCGGCGACTGCGAGGACTACGCGATCACCAAGCTGTTTTCCCTGCGCTGGCTTGGCTTCCCGCCCTCGGCGCTGCGCCTGGTGGTGCTTCAGGACACCAACCTGAAGGTGCCCCACGCCGTCCTTGCCGTCTACATCGACGGCAAGGTGCTGATCCTGGACAATCAGACCCAGCAGGTGGTGCCCGACACCCGCATCGTCCATTACGTGCCGGTCTACGCGATCAACGAGAATCACTGGTGGATCTACACGCCCACATCCTGAACCCCGTTCCCCGGCCGCTCCGGCGCGCCCTTCCAGGGGCACCATGAGCAGGCTGCGTCGCAATCCCGCCCTGGTGGGGCTGCTGGGGCTGCTCGTCTTGCTGGCGGCCGGCGTGGCGGCGGTGCTGTGGTACGTGGGCCTGGAACAGCAGCGGGATCTGCGGGACTGGCAGATCCGTCTGGGCCTGATCGCCGACACCCGCACCGATGCGGTGGAACACTGGGTGAGTGGCCAGTTCGAGCCGCTTCAGGAGCTTGCCAACAATGCCTCGCTGCAGCTGTACCTCACCCAGCTGGTGGTCCAGCCGCCCGCCCAGCGCAAGAACGTGGAACCGGCCCAGCGCAGCTATCTGCGCAACCTGATCATTGCCAGCGCCGAGCGTCATGGTTATGCCGAAGGCACCAAGCCCAGCGCCGCCGTCGGCGCCAACGTCGCCATGCGTGACGATGCCGGACTCGCCCTGCTCAATGCACAGGGCCGGATCGTCGTGGCCACTCCGGGCATGCCGACGGTGGACGCGGGATACCGCAAAGCCCTGGGCGAGGTCGTCCGCACCCGCAGCCGGCATATCCGCGATATCCACCTGAACGCCGCGGGACATCCGGTCATGGGCTTCATGGTCCCGGTATACGCCGTACAGGGGGCGAAGTCCGACTCCCGACCCCGGGTCATCGGCGTGCTGCTGGGCATCAAGAACGTGCGTCACAGCGGACTGTTCCGTCTGCTGGCCAGGCAGGGGCTGCTTTCGGATCAGGACCAGACTTTCCTGGTGCGCCGCGCGGACGACTCCGTCGTCTACCTCAGTCCGCTGGCCGACGGCACCCAGCCGACCCGACGCCGCCTGCCCCTGGACACCACGGATCTGGCCGGCGCCTTTGCCCTGCGCCACCCGGGCGCGTTCGGCCAACGGACCAACTACCAGGGAACCCGGGTGCTGGTCACCAGCCGTGCGGTGCAGGGAACCTCCTGGGTGCTGGTGCAGGAGGCCGGTGCGGCCCAGGCTCTGAAGGAGGCCCGCACCCACCGCCGCTTCCTGCTCACGGCGCTGCTGCTGGCACTGTTCCTGGTGGCCGCCACCCTGGTGGCGGCCTGGCGCCATGGAACCAGCGTCAGGGCCATGGAACTGGCCGACGCGCTGGGTGCGAAGACCCGGGCTCTGGAGAATCAGGGGCGGCTGCTGCACGCGGTCACCGACAACATTGAGGATTTCATCTTCATCACCGATCCCGCTCAGCGCTTCATCCTGGCGAACGAGTCCCTGGCCGCTGCGGCCGGCCTGTCGGTGGACGACTTCGCCGGCAAGACCATGGCGAGCGTCCTGGGACCGGCGGCGGCGGAACGCCTCGGGGAGTTCATGAACCAGGCCCTGAGCGACGGGCACCCGGCCATGGTGACCCGTACCCTGGACATCGGGACTCAAAGCGGCGTGTACCACTGCGCCTTCCTCCCGCTGGTCGATGTGGGCGACGCCGGCCGCGGCGTGCTCTGTGTGCTTCACGACATCACCACCATCCAGCGCGCGCAGCGCAAGCACGCCGACCTGCTGCGCCAGCTGGTCGGCGTGCTGATGCGGGTCGTGGACATGCACGACCCCTATTCCGCCAACCACTCTTCCCATACCGCCGAAGTGGCGCTGGCCATCGGGCGCACCATGGCGCTCGGTCACGGCGAGCTCGAGACCCTGGACCTGGCGGCGAACCTGGCAAACCTGGGCAAGATCTTCGTGCCCCGGGCGGTGCTCACCAAGACCGAGGCCCTGACCGATGAGGAACAGGCGCTGCTGCGGTGCCATGTGAGCCGAAGCCTGGATATTCTGTCGGACCTGGAGTTCGACGGGCCGGTACTGGAAACCATCGCGCAGATGCAGGAGCACTGCGACGGCAGCGGCCATCCCCGGGGGCTGAAGGGCGAGGAGATCCTGCTCACCGCGCGGATACTGGCGGTCGCCAACGCCTTCGTGGCCCTGGTGAGCCCCCGAGCTTACCGGGATGCCGTGTCCATCGAACGGGCCCTGGACCAGCTGCTGGCGGAAAGCCACGACCATTACGACCGACGGGTGGTGGCAGCCCTGTTCCACGTGGCGGAGAACCGGGCGGACTGGTCACAGTGGCACAGCAGCGCAACCGACGCCAGCGGCGAATGAAGCCACGCCAGCCCCGATGCAGCAAAGGGTAATCCGGGAAAAGAAAAAAGCGCCACGGAAGGCACGGAAAACACGGATAAAGGATAAGACCTGGAGCCACGGAAAACACGGAAAGCACGGACAAGAGCAAGGGAGAAAACCAAAGCGAAAACAGCGACCGGAGTGAACGGTGAGCGAGCCCTGTCCCCCCCGGGTTTCGCCAGGTTTCATACGGGCCACCACGGATCGGCGCCGCAACGACGGTGGCTTGCGGATGACAGAACCGTAGATACTGTTATCGCATTCAAGCGCCGTGCAATGAGGGATCGAACGGTTGTCCGGATTTGAGCACGCC
>DATFLG010000134.1:0-5244 GCA_035267985.1 Gammaproteobacteria bacterium
GGGGGTCATCGTAAGATGCTGACCGAGACGTAGCTGTATGGACGGTTTCATAGGGCTCTGACAAGCTCAAGCCGCGACCTAAAACGCAATGTTACTGCATTTATTATGCCAGTACAGCAGGTGGGCGGAGAAATCACAAGCGAAAATCATGGCCTAGATACACCTCCCGGACCTGCCGGTTGTGAAGAATCACATCCGGGCCTCCCTCGGCAATCACGCGCCCTTCGTTGAGGATGTACGCGCGCTGACAAATCCCCAGCGTTTCCCGCACGTTATGGTCGGTTATCAGCACGCCTATGTCCCGTTCGCACAAGTGCTGCACGATGCGCTGGATGTCCACCACCGAGATGGGGTCCACGCCGGCGAAGGGCTCGTCCAGCAGCATGAAGCGCGGTTCCGTGGCCAGGGCCCGGGCGATCTCCACCCGCCGGCGCTCGCCGCCCGAGAGGCTGATCCCCATCTGGTCCCGCAGATGGCCGATGTGGAGCTCCTCGAGCAGGGCGTCCAGGCGCTGCCTGCGGGCCTCGCGTTTCAGGTCCCGCCGGGTCTCCAGGATGGCCATCACGTTGTCGGCCACCGTGAGCTTGCGGAACACGGACGGCTCCTGGGGAAGATAGCCCAGCCCCCGGCGGGCGCGCCGGTGCATGGGACGTGCCGTGAGATCCTCGCCGTCGAGCCGGATCTCGCCGCGCCCGCAGGGTATCAGGCCGACGATCATATAGAAACAGGTGGTCTTGCCGGCGCCGTTGGGGCCCAGCAGGCCCACCACTTCGCCGCTGCGCACCTCCATGGACACGTCGCTGACCACGGGGCGCGCCCGGTAGTGCTTTGCCAGGTTCAGGACGCTGAGCACGCTCATTGGCCGCCCGCGGAGTTCCCCTTGGCAGGCAGGGTAATATGCACCCGGGCCTTGCCGGTGCCTTCGCCGGCGCCGGCGTTGACCACGTCCCGGCCCACCTGGTAGACGATGCGGTCGCTGCGGCAGGTGTTGCCGGCCTGCCAGACCCGGGCCTTGTCCAGCAGAACCACCCGGTCCTCGGCGGCAAAGTATTCCACCCGCTGCGCCCGGCCCTTCACGTCCTGTTCCTTGTGGTCGGGGCGCTGGCGGAAGGTGGCGGGACTGCCCACCGCCACCACCTTGTTCACGTGATCATCGCTGTCAGTGTAGACGGTCACGGTGTCTCCGGTCAGGTGCATGCTGCCCCGGCTGACCTGCACATTGCCTCGGTACACGCTGACGCCTGTCTTGTGATCGATCTGCGCCCGGTCCGCCTCCAGATGAAACGGTTTCTGCCGATCGGAGGACAGCGCGAATGCGCAACCCGGGACGGCGGCCAGCAACAGTGCTGCGGCCATCAGCGACCTGGTTTCAATGAGTGTTCGTTTCATAGGTTCCCCGCACTGTGGACAGCAGTTCCACGCGATCCGCCTCCATGTTTGCCCGCATGCCTACCGATTTTACCCGAATACCCGGGCTGGTCAGCGTGATTTCCCGGTCGGTTTCGGCATAGCGGCGGTCGGGATGGACCGTGAGTTCGGTGGTATGGCCGTTCACCGCCCGGACCCCGCCGGCGCCGGCGCGGTGGATCTGTACATCGCCGCTCAGGCGCACCACGCTCCCGCCTGCCGACACCCAGCCCGTGCGGGCGCTGATGTGCCATGGCGGCGTGTCCCGGGTGAAGATTTCCAGGTGAGGCCGGGTCAGCCGGGAAGTGTCGTCGTCGGCATAATGCACCAGACGTTCGGCGCTCAGGCGCCGTTCCGGGCGTCCCCGCCGGTCCATGGAGGTGGCGGTGAAGTCGGTGACGTAGTAGTCGGCGACGTGGCGCCGGTCGGTGCCGGAGGAGACGGAGTGGCTGGTGAGCTCGCTGTACAGCCAGCCGGTCAGCACGGCGGCCAGGGCCAGCACCAGTGCAATCGTGACGGTGCGAACGGGCATCAAAGATATTTGCCCAGTTCCGTGTCCAGTTTCCCCTGGGCTTCCAGAATCAGTTCACAGACATCGCGGGCGGCACCGCGGCCCCCGTCATGGGGCGTCTGCCAGTGGGCATGGCGCTTGACCAGCGGGTGGGCGTCCTGCACGGCAATCGCCAGACCCACGCGACGCATCACCGGAAGGTCCACCACATCGTCGCCCACGTAGGCGGCATCCTCGGCCTCCACCTGCAGCCTGTCCAGCAGATCGTTCAGGGCGCCCAGCTTGTCCTCCTGGCCCTGGTAGACGTGCCGCACACCCAGGTTGTCCATGCGGTGGCGCACCACATCGGAGGTGCGCCCGGTAATCACCGCAATCTCCACACCGCCGGCGCGCAGCATCTTGATGCCGTGTCCGTCCCGGGAATGGAAGGCCTTGTATTCCTGACCGTCATCGCCGAGAAAGAGGCTGCCGTCGGTCAGCACGCCGTCCACGTCGAAGATGAGCAGGCGGATCCGGCTTGCCCTGGCGAGGATGTCTTTCATGGGTTCATCGGCTTCGTGGCGCGTGCCTTCAGACCACCCCGGCGCGGAGCAGATCGTGCATGTTCAGGGCGCCTACCAGGCGCTGCTCCCCGTCCAGCACGAGCAGGGCATTGATCTTGCCCTCTTCCATGATCCGCAGCGCCTCGGCGGCGAGCTGGGTGCTGGTGACGGTCTTGCAGTTGCGGGTCATGACATCGGCGATCGGGGTGCGATGCACGTCGATTTCCCGGTCCACCGCCCGGCGCAGGTCGCCGTCGGTGAAAATGCCGATCACCTGGCCGGATTCGTCCTCCACCGCCGTCATGCCCAGTCCCTTGCGGGTCATCTCCAGCAGTGCCTCGCTGAGCAGGGTACGGTCCCGGACCCGGGGGATGCGCTCGCCGGTGTGCATGATGTCCTCGATGCGCAGCAGCAGACGCCGGCCCAGGCTGCCGCCCGGGTGGGCCAGGGCGAAATCCTCGGCAGTGAACCCGCGGCTCTCCAGCAGCGCGATGGCCAGCGCGTCCCCCATGGCCAGCACGGCCGTCGTGCTGGAGGTGGGGGCGAGGCCCAGAGGGCAGGCCTCCTTGGCCACGCTCACGTCGATGTGGACGCTGGCCGCCCGTGCCAGGGTGGACCCGGGACGCCCGGTGAGCGCCACCAGGGGCACCCCCAGGCGCTTGATCAGGGGCAGGATGGTGACGATCTCCGCTGTCTCGCCGGAGTTGGACAGGGCGAGCACCACATCCCGGGGGGTGATCATGCCCAGGTCCCCGTGGCTGGCTTCCCCCGGATGGACGAAGAAGGCCGGCGTGCCGGTGCTGGCCAGGGTGGCGGCGATCTTGCCGCCCACATGCCCGGATTTCCCCATGCCGATCACCACTACCCGGCCCTGGCAGGCCAGCATGTGGCGGCACGCGCTGACGAAGCCGGCGTCGATACGGTCGGCGAGGGCGGCCACCGACGCGGCCTCGTTCTCGATCACCGCCAGGCCCAGGGCCCGGATGCGCTCTTCATGCAGACCCTGGCCGGGGCCGGTGGGAACGGTGGGGTTGCTCATCGGAGCCACGGGGCCCCGCTCTGGTGTTGATGCATCAGCCTGTCCGTCTTGGTTCAGACCCCCGGTGGGCGTCCGGAGAAGTATAACAAGGTCTCGTAGGCACAGTACGCCACCACCAGCAGCAGCCCTTCCAGGCGGGTGATGCGTCCCGGCGTGCGAAAGCCGTAAGCCAGCAGAAACAACCCCACCGTAAAGGCGAACATCACCGGGAAGTCCCGGGTCAGCACCTGAGGGTCGAGCAGGGCGGGCCGGATCAGCCCGGGCAGCCCCAGCACCGCCAGCAGATTGAACATGTTCGAGCCGATCACGTTGCCGATGGCGATGTCGTGCTCGCCCTTTCGCGCGCTGGCCACGGAAGCGGCCAGCTCGGGCAGACTGGTGCCCAGGGCCACCACCGTCAGGCCGATGATCAAATCGCTGACGTTCAGGGCATGGGCGATGCCCACCGCGCCCCAGACCAGGATCCGCGAGCTCGCCACCAGTACGACCAGTCCCAGGGCCACCCATCCCAGGGCTGCGGTCGTGCCCATGCCCGAGGGGATCTCCTGGGCATATTCCTGGGCCAGGGGGTCGGGGTCCCGCCCCCGCAGGGCAAGGCGGGTGATCCAGGCGATCAGGATCACCATCGCCGCCAGCAGAATCACCCCGTCCATCCGTCCCAGCCGGCCGTTGAGCAGCAGCACCAGGGACAGGATCATGACCCCCAGCAGCACCGGCAGCTCGCGCTTGAGGATGCCGGAATGGACCTCCAGGGGGGTGATCAGGGCGGTCACGCCCAGGATGAGCCCGATGTTGGTGATGTTGGAGCCCACCGCGTTGCCCACGGCCAGCCCGGGATTACCCTGCCAGGCGGCGGTGGCGGACACCAGCATTTCCGGGGCCGAGGTCCCGAATCCTACTATGGTCAGCCCGACGATCAGGGGCGAGACCCCCAGATTGCGCGCCGTGGTCGCGGCGCCCGCTACGAACCGGTCGGCACCCCACATGAGCAGGGCGAAGCCGGCCACCACCGCCAGGGCGTGGATCAGCACGGTCCGGCGCCTCCCGGCGCGGGCCGGCGGACCCGCGCGCCCTTGTCGGCCGCGGCCTCCATGGTCAGGTGGGCTCGACCCGGGTGGCCCCGCAGCGCCGGCACCGGTAACGGGTCACCAACCGCCCGTCCTTCACGTCGAAGGGTGTGGCCGGTACCGGCTGCCATTTGTGGAACCCCCGACGGCAGAGGGTGTTGCCCCGGTGGCGTTCTGCCGGCTTGGGGCGTTTGAAGCGGACGACGTTGCTCATGGGCTTCCCGGGCCGGTCATGCGCTGCACGCAATCATACACGCTCCATCGGGGCTGCCAACCGAGCAGTCGGCGGGCGCGGCTGCAGTCCAGGGCCAGGGAGTGGCGCAGTCCCTCCACCCATCCCGGCTCGCCCGCCGCCCCGGTCAGGGGCCACAGCCCCCGCACTGCGGCCCGCACCAGCGCAAAAGGCACCGGCAGCGCCCGGCGGTGGATGTGGCGCTGCAGGTCCCGGAAGCCCACTGCCGGCTCGGCGGCCAGGTTGAACACGCCGGTGGACGGGCTGAACAGGCCCTTCAGTACCGCCTCGGCCACGTCGTCCTCCCAGATGCATTGGGTCAGGGGCTGGGGGTCGGGCAGGCGGGGATAGAAGGGCTGGCGCAACAGCGCCCTCAGCAGCGGATGGGCGTGGGGGCCGACAATGGCGTGGGGGCGCAGGCGCACCAGGGCCGGCGTCCGGCGGGC
>DATFLG010000135.1:0-31597 GCA_035267985.1 Gammaproteobacteria bacterium
GGGCAGTTTGGGCAATAGCGCCCACCGCCGGCCGCCGCCACGGACCGGGCGCGGGCCACCGGCAAAGTCATAAGTCACTATCGTAAAGACTTTTTTTACGGTCTTCAGGGGTGATTGCCGGGCCACGGGATGACGTCCCCCGCGCCCGGCGACTGCCGGCCCTGCTGGCGGGCGTAAAGCGTCTGCAGCGCCTTGTAGAACTCCACCGGCAACCGGCGCATGGTCTGGGAGCCCTTTTCCCGGTAGTACACCACTTCGTAGGGAACGGGCTCCTCCAGGGCGCGACGTATCTGGGGCCGGAAGCCCTGCCAGGACAGCTCGATCAGGGAGCGGGCCTCGCGGTCCACGAAGATGAACTCCTCTTCATCGAGCACCGCCAGGTACTGGAGAGAGCGGATGGGCACGAAGACGCAGCCCTGAGGGCTGCGCTTGAGCAGCAGGTAGGCCAGATTGTAGGTCGCCGCCGGAATATGATGCGGCTCGCGCCGCAACTCGTCCGGACGATAGAAGGTCTCTTCAGCCATCGTCCCGACGCCGCACCCGGACCGGCCGCCGGCTCAGGCCCCCGCCGGCTCGCGCCATTTGATGGAACAGCCCATGCTCGGGATCTGCTCCCGGGGCCCCTGGCCGGTGCGGGCCACCTGGACCATCGCCTCGAACAACTCCCGACGGGCGTCGCTCGGCGCCGTCTCCTTGCGGCTGGCATCCAGGCGCCCCCGGTACTGCAGTCCGAGATCGGCGTTGTAGCCGAAGAAGTCCGGCGTGCACACCGCTCCGTAGGCCCTGGCCACCTGCTGGGTCTCGTCCAGCAGGTAAGGGAAGGGGAATGCGTACTCCTCGGCCACCCGCTTCATGTTCGCCGGGCTGTCCTCCGGGTATTCCGCAGGATCATTGGACATGATGGCCACGCTCCTGATTCCGTGATCGAGCAGCTCACGGGCGTCGCGGACCAGACGCTCACGGACGGCCTTCACGTAGGGACAGTGATTGCAGATGAACATCACCAGGGTGCCCTTTTCCCCCCGGCAGTCCTCCAGGGTCCAGATCCTGCCGTCGACATCCGGCAACGAAAAGTCCACGGCAGGCTGACCGAATTCGCATACCGGCGTCTCGAGACTCACCATAGCCTTCACCTCCTGTTCGTCGACCGGGACAGGCTCCCGCCCCCGGGTGACCGTTGCATCAAGCATACCACTGCCCCAGGATGGATGACTCATTCCCACACAAATACATGGGCTTGTGGATCCGGCGCGGCGCCGGCGCCGCCGGCGGGCGGCCCGGACCCTGCCGCCCCGGGCCCGGCTGGCCTGGCGCATGGACATCTACGCGCCGACCGGTACACTTGATTCGCTCCATTCCCTCAACAGACGCGTCGCGCGCGAGGCAGCGATGGCCAGAAGACACCTGTTCACTTCCGAATCCGTCTCCGAAGGTCACCCGGACAAGGTGGCGGACCAGATCTCCGACGCCGTGCTGGACGCCATCCTGGAACAGGACCCGGGGGCTCGCGTGGCCTGCGAAACCATGACCAAGACCGGCATGGTCTGCCTGGCCGGCGAGATCACCACAAGCGCCTGGGTGGACTACGAGGACGTGGTCCGGCGCACGGTGCGGCATATCGGATACATCGGCTCGGAAATGGGCTTTGACTGGGAAACCTGCGCGGTGGTCAACGCCCTCGGTAAACAGTCTCCGGACATCGCCCAGGGCGTGGATCGGGAAGAGGAGATCAACCAGGGCGCCGGCGATCAGGGCATGATGTTCGGCTACGCCACCGACGAAACCGACGTGCTCATGCCGGCCCCCATCACCTACGCCCACCGGCTGGTGCGCCGCCAGTCCGAGGTGCGCCGCGGCGGCGCCCTTCCCTGGCTGCGCCCGGACGCCAAGAGCCAGGTCACGTTCCGGTATGAGAATGGCAGGCCCTGCGGCATCGAAGCGGTGGTGCTGTCCACTCAGCACGCCCCGGACATCAGCCAGAGCGCCCTGCGCGAGGCGGTGATGGACGAGATCATCCTGCCCGTGCTGCCGGCCGAATGGGTCACCGACCAGACCCGCTTCTTCATCAATCCCACGGGCCGGTTCGTGATCGGAGGACCGGTGGGGGACTGCGGGCTCACGGGCCGCAAGATCATCGTGGACACCTACGGGGGCATGGCCCGCCACGGCGGCGGCGCCTTCTCCGGCAAGGACCCGTCCAAGGTGGACCGCTCGGCCGCCTACGCCGCCCGCTACGTGGCCAAGAACATCGTCGCCGCCGGACTGGCCGAACGCTGCGAAGTCCAGCTCTCCTACGCCATCGGCGTCGCCGAACCGACATCCATCATGGTGGAGACCTTCGGCACCGGGAAGCTCGGTGAGGAACGCCTGGTGGAGCTGGTGCGGGCGCACTTCGACCTGCGCCCCCGGGGAATCGTGCGCATGCTGGACCTGCTGCGGCCCATCTACATCCATACCGCGGCCTACGGCCACTTCGGGCGCGAGCAGGCAAGCGAGTTCACCTGGGAGCGCACCGACAAGGCCGATGCCCTGCGCGAGGCGGCCGGGATCTGAGGGGGAGCCGCATCACCATCGAGCCCACCGGCAACCGGGCGGGCATACTCATGGGTGACAACAGGACCGGGCCCTTGCTGCCATGAAATCACAGCACAAATATCCGCGGGTGTTCAGCTTCGAGTTCTTCCCGCCGAAGACGCCGGAAGGCCAGGAAAAGCTCCGGCGCAGCTACGAGGCGCTGGCGCCACTGAAGCCGCGATTCTTTTCAGTGACCTTCGGGGCCGGCGGCTCCACCCGCGAGCGCACCTTTGACACGGTGCGCGAGATCCAGCGTGAATCGGGCATCGAGGCGGCCCCCCATCTGTCCTGCATCGGCTCGACGCGGGACAGCATCCGCCAGATCCTCACCGCCTATCGCGAGGGCGGCGTGCGCCACATCGTGGCCCTGCGCGGCGACATGCCTTCGGGGATGCGCGAAGCGGGCGAGTTCCGCTATGCCAACGAGCTGGTGGCCTTCATCCGCACCGAAACCGGCGACCACTTCCAGATCGAGGTGGCCGCCTACCCGGAATTTCACCCCCAGGCGCCCAGCGCCGAGAAGGATCTGATCAACTTCAAGCGCAAGGTGGACAGCGGCGCCAACAGCGCCATCACCCAGTACTTCTACAACCCCTATGCCTATTTCCGGTTCGTGGACAGCTGCGAGAGGCTGGGTGTGGACGTTCCCATCGTGCCGGGCGTCATGCCCATCACCAACTATGCCCAGCTCGCCCGCTTCTCAGACGCCTGCGGCGCAGAGATCCCCCGCTGGATGCGCAGGCGCCTGGAGGGCTTCGGGGACGACCGGCGGGCCATTGCCGCCTTCGGTGAGGACGCGGTCAGCGAGCTGTGCCGGGTGCTGCTGGAACAGGGCGCGCCGGGGCTGCATTTCTACACGCTCAACCAGGCCGCCCCCAGCATCGCCATCTGGAAGAATCTCGGCCTGGGCTGACCCGCGCCCGGCCTCCGCCCGCGCAGCGGGATGACCCGACAGACGCTGTTCCGTATCATGGGCGCCCATGAGCAACCGGGACATCATCGACCGCGACCTTTCGGTCCTGTGGCACCCCTGCACGCAGATGAAGGACCACGAGACCCTGCCGCTGATTCCCATCCGCCGGGGCGAGGGGGTCTGGCTGGAGGATTTCGACGGCAACCGCTACCTGGACGCCATCAGCTCCTGGTGGGTCAACCTGTTCGGCCACGCCAACCCGCGCATCAACGCGGCCCTGCGTGAGCAGCTCGATACCCTGGAGCACGTGATTCTGGCCGGCTTCTCCCACGAGGCGGTAGTGGAGCTCTCGGAACGGCTGGTGCAGATCACGCCGCCGGGCCTCAGCCGCTGCTTCTATGCCGAGAACGGCTCTTCTGCGGTGGAAGTGGCGCTGAAGATGAGCTTCCACTACTGGCGCAACCGGGGGGTTTCTGGCAAGACACGCTTCATGACCCTGACCAACAGCTACCACGGGGAAACCCTGGGCGCCCTGGCCGTCGGGGACGTGGATCTGTACAAGAAGACCTACGCGCCCCTGCTGATGGACGTGATCACCGTGCCGTCCCCGGACTGCTTCCACCGCGAGCCCGGCGAATCCTGCGCGGCCTACAGCGAGCGGATGTTCGCTCACATGGAGCGCGCCCTGGAACGCCACGCCCACGAAACCTGCGCGGTGATCGTCGAACCCCTTGTGCAGTGCGCCGGGCACATGCGCATGTACGACCCGATCTACCTCAAGCGGCTGCGCGAGGCCTGCGACCGTCACGGCGTACACCTGATCGCCGACGAGATCGCCGTGGGCTTCGGGCGCACCGGCACCCTGTTCGCCTGCGAGCAGGCCGACATCGTTCCGGATTTCATGTGTCTGTCCAAGGGGCTGACGGCGGGCTATCTGCCCCTGTCGGCGGTGCTCACCCACGACCATGTCTACGAGGCGTTCTACGACGACTACGAACGGCTGACGGCGTTCCTCCATTCCCACAGCTATACCGGCAATCCAGTGGCCTGCCGCGCCGCCCTGGCGACCCTGGACATTTTCGAACAGGACGACGTGATCACGGCGAATCGGAGCCTCGCCCGGACCATGGCGGACGTCACCCGCGGTTTCGAGGATCATCCCCACGTGGCCGAGGTACGCCAGCACGGGATGATCCTGGCCATTGAAATGGTCAAGGACAAGGCTACCCGCGAACCCTATCCCTGGCAGGAGCGGCGCGGGCTGAGCGTCTATCAACACGGCCTTGAGCGCTCGATGCTGCTGCGTCCTCTGGGCAATGTGGTGTACTTCATGCCGCCCTATGTCATCACCGAGGCGCAGATCCGGGACATGGCTCAGGTCGCCTGGGATGGGATCGAGCTGGCGACCCGGGCATGACCGGGTGAAGCGGCTCACACCCTTCCTGCCCGGATCGCCCGCACGGTCATTCCTGAGCCGGCAAAGGCCCGCCGACGGGCGCTGAGGCCCATGCGCGTCCCCCGACTGTACACCCCTCAGGCGCTGGCCGCGGGAGCGGTGGTGGAGCTGGATCCGCGGGCGGCGAACCACGCCGCCCGGGTACTGCGGCTGCGCCCCGGGGCGCCGGTGATCCTGTTCAACGGCAGCGGCGGTGAGTACCGGGCCGAGCTGGAGCGGGTGGCCAGGTCCGGCGTGCGCGCCCGGGTCGGGGGCTTCCTGGAGCGCGACGCCGAGTCCCGTCTGGAGCTGGTACTCGCCCAGGGGATCTCCCGGGGCGAGCGCATGAACCTCACGCTGCAGAAGGCGGTGGAGCTGGGGATCACGCGAATCGTTCCCCTGTGGACCGAGCGCAGCCAGGTGCGCCTGGAAGGCGAGCGCCTGGAGCGGCGGATGGGCCACTGGCAAGGCGTGATCGTCAGCGCCTGCGAACAATGCGGGCGGACCCGCCTCGCCACCCTGGAGCCCCCCGCCAGGCTCGATGCCGTGGCGTGGCCGGATGCCCGCTTCGGCCACAAGCTCCTGCTGGATCCGGGCGCCGACCGGGGACTTCGCGCCGTTGCGCCCCAAGGCGCGCGGCTCACCCTTCTGGCCGGCCCGGAAGGAGGGCTGTCGGAGCGGGAGCGGCGGGAGGCGGTGAAGGCCGGCTTCGAGCCGGTCTGCATGGGGCCCCGGATTCTGCGCACGGAAACCGCCGCGCTGGCGGCGCTGGCGGCCATTCAGGCGCTGTGGGGGGACCTGGCCTGAGAGCGGCGGACCGGCTCAGGCGGCGGCCGGCCAGTGGGCGGCCACGGTCGACTCCAGCTGCTCCATGAACGGAATGACCACTTCCTCGCCCTGCAGACGGGCGCGGCTCACCCAGGCGTCCTCGGGCGAAGGTTCCTCCAGGGGCTCGATCATGTTCCGCTCCACCCGCAGCAGCCGGGGGATGCCGGCGGTGAGTACCGCGTAGAAGGGCAGCCGGCCGTCGCTCCTGACGGTATTGACCACGGCAATACGCCGGGTGGGGGCGTCACCGTCGGCATCCTCGCCGCAGAGCGCCTCGCAGTGGACCAGGGGCACGCGCCGCCCCCGCCAGGCAATGGATCCGAGCAGCCACTGGGGCGCATCCGCGACGGACTCCGGCGCCTGATAGCTGACGATCTCCGCCACCGCCACGTTGGGCAGCAGCAGGTTCCGCCCCTGCAGCGGGATCAACAGACTGCGTACCGATTCCTGTGCTGTGCTCATGTCAACACTCCATCAGGCCGCGACATTCCCCTCAGGAACGCCGGGCCGTTGCACGAGGCCGCCTCCGGGCTGCCTCCTTCACGAGGCGCGGGCGCGCTCACGAACAAAATCCGTCAGGCGGCGGGCAAGCTCATCCGGCGTCCCGGTGAAGCTCACGGTGCCCGTCGCCCGGGCGGCATCGGGCATACTGCTGATGATGCAGCTCTCGGGCTCCTGGACCCACACCGTGCCGCCCTGCTCGGCAACGTCGGTGCAGCCTCGCGCACCGTCGGTACCCATGCCGCTGAATATGATCGCCCCGGCCTCTTCCCCGTAGCGACGGCTCACCTCGTGGAGTGCATCGTCGATGCTGGGGTTGTAGGTGCGGTGGCGGTGCTCGACGCTCAGTTCGATCCGTCCCTCCTCGTCGATGGTGAACCGCCGGTCCACCGGCGCAACCGCCACCTGGCCGTGGCAAAGCCGCTGATCGTCGGCCGCGGGTGCCACTTCAAATGCGGTAAGCCGGTTGAGCTGCTCGGAAAGCAGGGACACGAAGGCGCCGCCGATATGCTGCGCCACCACGAAGGCCAGGGGCAGATCCGGGGGAAGCACGCTGAAGAACTGCCGCAGCGCGGGCGGCCCGCCGAGGGACGCGCCCAGCACCCACACCCGTCTGGCCGGCTGCGGGTCGGGGCCCGGGGAGTTGCTGACGACCCGCAGCACCGGTCGGACAACGGCGCCCCGGTCAGCGGAGTCGCCGCAGGGCGAGGCCGGACGGGCCGTCGGCGCGCCGGTACCGGCGAGCGCGTTCAGCTTGGTGAACAGCGTCCTGGCCCGTGAGGCCGTACCCAGGACACCGTCTTCGTTGAACAGGATGGGCAAAGCCGCCTCCTCGATCAGCATCTCAAGGCGTTCCAGCTGTGTTTCCATGGACCGGTCCAGATTGACCAGCAGGACGTCGGCCCCCACGCGGTCTATGCCTTCCGGCGGGTAGTCCGCCAGCTCCCGGCACTCGACCACCTCCGCGCCGTGGTCCTCGAGAAGCGATTTGAGCTGCGTCCTCTGGGCGGTGGACTGTGCAATGACGACGACGCGCAGCGGCGGGATGGCGGCCTCAGCCATCCCCCCGGCGCTCCTCGATCACGCGCTCGATATTCTCCAGCAGGTCGCTCTCCTGATACGGCTTGCCCAGATAGCGGTCGACGCCGATCTCCTCCGCGCGCTTTCGATGCTTGTCGCCCGTACGCGAGGTGATCATGACCATCGGTATGTCGCGCAGACGCTCCTCGTTGCGCACATGGGTCGCCAGTTCGAAGCCGTCCATGCGGGGCATCTCGATATCCAGCAGCATGACATCGGGAATATGCTCCTGGAGCTTGGCTACGGCATCCACACCGTCCTTTGCGGTGATGACGTCCATCTCGTTGCGCTCAAGCAGCCGGGCGGTGATCTTGCGGACGGTTATGGAGTCGTCGACGACCATGACCGTGGTCCTGCGCTCCTCCCGCGGCGCGGTCGGTGCCGTCACGGGCTCCGTCAACGCGCTCAGCTCACCGGCGCGGATCAACGCCCCGAGATCCAGGATCAGCACCACCCGCCCGTCACCCAGGATGGTGGCGCCGGAGATCCCGCGCACGGTACTGATCTGGGGCCCGACGGATTTGACGACCACTTCCCGGCTGCCCAGCAGCGTATCCACCTGGAGCGCGACCCGGTGGTCCCCGGAGTGCACGAGCAGCACGGGAGCACGTTTCGGGAGCGTCTGCGCGCCGCCGGGGACCCCCAGCATGCCGGCCAGCGTGCGCACCTGATAGCTGTGGCCGGCATAGTCGTAGACACCGTCGTCCCGGAGGTAGCGCTCCAGCTCGGCGCCGGCCATGCGCACGATGCCCTCGATGCTGGACAGGGGGATCGCGTAGTTGTCCTCGCCCACCTGGACGAGCAGCGCCTGATTGATGGCCAGCGTAAAGGGCAGACGCACCGTGAACGTGCTTCCCTGACCCGGCTTCGTATCGATCAGCAAAGCGCCGCCGAGCTGCTTGACCTCGCTGTTGACCACGTCCATGCCCACACCGCGGCCGGCGATCTGAGTGACCTCCTCGGCGGTGCTGAAACCGGTCTCCAGCACGAACTGCATGATGTCCTGCTCGCTCAGCTCGGCGTCCGCGGAGACCAGGCCCCGCTGGATGGCCTTCTCCCGGATGGCGTCGAGGTCCATGCCGCGGCCGTCGTCCGCGATGCGGATGACCACGTCGGAGGCCTCACGGTCCAGGCTGATGCGGATACGGCCGGTTTCGGGCTTGCCCGCGGCCTTGCGGACCTGAGGCGACTCGATCCCGTGGGACAGCGCATTGCGCAGCATGTGTTCCAGGGGAGCGACGATGCGGTCGATGACGGTCCGGTCCATCTCGCCCTCGACGCCCCCGAAAACCAGCTCCGCCTTCTTGCCCAGTTCCTGGGCGGTCTGGCGCACAATGCGGCGCAGGCGCGGCGCAAGGCCGGCGAAGGGCACCATGCGCGTGCGCATCAGGCCTTCCTGCAGCTCGGTGTTGACCCGGGACTGCTGCAGAAGCAGGGTTTCGGACTCGCGCACGTTGTTGGACAGCAGGGCCTGGATGCTGGAAAGGTCGCTCACACCCTCCGCCAGGGAACGCGACAGCTGCTGGAGCTGGGAGTAGCGGTCCATCTCCAGGGGGTCGAAGTCCTGCTGTACCTCCGTGGCCTCGCGCTCGTAGCGGTAGAGGATCTGTGCCTCGGTCTCGATTTCCAGCTTGCGCATCCGGTCCCTGACGCGCTCGACGGTCTGCTCGAGCTCCGAGAGGTTGAACCGCAGCGCCCCGGCCTGCTGCTCCAGGCGTGCCCGATAGATGCTGATCTCGCCGGCGTAGTTGACCAGACCGTCCATCAGGTCGGCGCGTACGCGCACCTGCTCCTGCTGCACGCGGGGCGCCGAGCGCCGATCTTCCTGCCAGCGGCTGAGATCGACGACGGTTTCGCTGCCGTCGTCGACGGGCGCCTGGGCCTGCACGGCGGGCTCGGCCGGTTCCCCGGCGGGCGCGTCCCCATCGGGCGCGTCCTCATCGGGCGCCGCCTCCGGCGCACGGCCCTCGCCCCGGCGCAGCCCTTCCAGCTCGGCCACCAGGCCGGCCGCCAGCTCGGGGGACTGCCCCTCACGGACCTGCTCGAGCATCTGCACGAGCCGGTCCTGGGCGATCTGCAGCAGATCGGACAAACGCCTGGAAGCGGGCACGTGACCGTCGACCACCTGGTTGAGCAGTGTCTCCAGGGAGTGGCTGAGTTCCCCGATAGGGGTAATGCCCGCCATTCGCGCCCCGCCCTTGAGGGTGTGCAGTTGACGCTGCAGCGTGGCCATCAGCTCCGGGTCGTCAGGATTCTGCACCCACTGCTGGAGAGTCTGCTCGGCCTGCTCCAGGATCTCGGTGCCCTCTTCGAGAAAAATCTCGATCAGCTCCGGATCGACGTCCTCGGGCCCAGCCCCGGAGGGGGATCCCTCGCCGCCTCCCGCTTCGGGCCCGGGAGTTTCCGGCCCAGACACTTCCGGCCCAGACACTTCCGGCCCAGACACTTCCGGACCGTCGACGACGGCGATATCTTCGGCCACGTCCCGGGTCTGTTCCGGCGGCCCCTGGAGGTCGGTACCGACCGGCGATCGGGCAGCGGGCTCGTCTTCCTCCGGTACCGCAGGCGCCGCCGGCAGCGTCTGCGCAGGATCCTCCAGCCCGGGGGCGGGCGGGTCCATGGGTGCATCGGCCTCGCCCAGGAGCACGTCGTCGGCAAACGGCATGAGGTCCACGTCGTCTTCGCCGGGCTCGTCGGCCTCTGCCGCCTCCATGGCTTCCGGGGTCCGGGGCAGTCCGGCCACATGGGCCCGCAGCTCGGTGCAATCCGGAATATGCACGTCCGGCTGGCCGAGCCGGAAAACGATGTCCTCGACGACGTTGGCGCTTTCCTCCAGGGCCGCCGCACCCTCCGGGGGAATCGGCAGCTGCTCGGCCATCAGCGCCTTGGCATACTTCTCCAGCTCCGCGGCCAGGGCGGCAATATCCGTCGCGCCCGCCATGCGCGCACTGCCGTGCAGGGTATGCAGGGCCCTGACCAGATTCTGGGTGACCCAGCACCGGCCGTCCTTTGCGCGGCACTCGGCCACGAACTCGCTGATGGTCCCGGTGTGCCCGTGGGTTTCGCCCCGAAAGATCTCATACAGCGCCGGATCCATCGGCTCATCGTCGGTGTTCTCCGGCCCGCTCTCGACGGCGGTGCCGGGTTCACCAGCCGCGTCGTCCATGGCGGGCTCGGGCGCCGCCCGGTCCGGGGCCGGCGCGTCCGCAGGGACCTGGAGGTCGTCGACCGCCAGCGAGTCACCGCGGCTCAGGGCGTCCGCGCAGTCCATCAGGTGCTTGGTGTTGACGGTCACGGGCGCACCGGACTTGACCTGGGCGATGAGCTCCACCAGGGCGTCGCTTGCCTGCTGAAGCAGCGCGAACATGGTTTGCCCCGGCATGACTGTCCGGTCAATGACCCGGTTCAGCATGTTTTCGAAGGCCCAGGCAAATTCGCCGATGTCCACCGCACCCACCAGCCGGCCGCTTCCCTTGAGGGTGTGGAAGGAACGGCGCATCGTGCTGAGTGCGTCCCCGTTTTCCTGGTCGGTCACCCACTGCGGCATGCATTCCTGGATGACCGCAAGCTCTTCCTCGGCCTCCTCGATGAAGATCCCGAGAATCTCCTCGTCCACCTCTTCGGCCAGCCCGGACGGTCCGGCGGGCGCAGGTCCGGGGGCCTGTGCCGGTGCGGTGTCCGGGTGCGCTTCGCTCGCCGGCTCGCCCGCCGGGACGGGCTCGACATCCTCCGGGGCGTCTTCGTCGCCCAGCCCGGAGAGCACGATGTCCTCCACGTCGTCCGGGGCCGCGTTCGCGGCCTCATCCGCGCCCCCCTCCGCAGCCGCGTCCCGGGACGCTCCGTCCCAGTCCATGCCGGACGCGGCCGGGGGATCATCCGGTTCCGCGCCCGAGTCCGCCTCCGGCGCCTGCGGCCATTGCTCCTCGCCGGTCCGCTCCTCGTCAGCAGGTGATTCCAGGACGATCTCGTCGGGCAGACCCGGTCCGTCCTCCCCGTCGCCGGCCTGCGCCGTGTCGGTGTCCTCGGGCGCCGGCGGGCGCGGCGCAAAGCCCAGCTGCTCCATGCTCCGGGCCGCCACGTCCAGCACCGAAGCGCTGAATAGGCGGTTTTCGCCCAGGGCCTCCAGGTAGTACTCCAGGCTGGAGACGGCGTCGGCGAAAAGATCCATTTGTTCTTCATCGGGCGGCGACTGGCCGTCAACCAGCCCCTCTTGGACGTAGCGCAGCAGCGCGTCGGCCAAAGCGCCCGCCTCGCGCTCGCCGAGCAGCAGCATCCCTCCCTTGATCTGGTGAAGGAGCTGGGGCACCGGTTCGAGCAGGGTGAAGTCGCATTCTGCGTCCACGAACGCCATGACCGCGTCCTTGGCCCGGGCCAGGTCGCTCATCGCCTCCTGCGCCACCACGCCGCGGATCTGCCAGTATTCCTGACCCTGCAGGCCGGTGGCGCTGTCGGCCCCGGCGGGCCGGTCATCCGCCATCTCATCCAGGGCCGACTCCACCGACAGCAGTGCCCCGGCCACCTCCATGAGTGCACCGTCGTCCACCTCGCGCTCGCCGCCGACCATTGCCTGCAGCACCGCAAGCTGGTCCTGGACGTCGCGGCGCACCGCGCCCAGCCCGAGCATGCCCAGGGTGTCGCCGATCTGGCCCAGCCCCTCTATCAGCGGTTCGAGCTCGGCGGTCTGCTCCCGGGAACCCCGCAGGAACACGTCCAGGCCGTCCTTGACCCGGCTGAGATTCTCCTTGACGGCACCGGATACCGTGCGCATGAGCTCGGCGTTGCGTCCGGCGAGGCTTTCCCTGGCCTGCTCGAGCTCGCTATCGGAGGGCAGCAGCTCATCGAGGCGGTAGTGGCGCTTGATGGCGGACACCACATCGCCCCCGTCGGCTGCGCGGGCCACATAGAACAGCAGGTTCTTCAGCAGCTCCGTGTCGGGCTGCTCCTGCAGTGCGCCTTCGCCGGCGTCGATCAGCCGCTTGATCTGGCGGTCCACCTGACCGAGCAGCAAGGTGGTCGACACGCTGCTCTCCAGCAGATTCTGCTGCAACGCTTCGATGAGCCCGTCCGCCACCCACCACAGCCTGGGCGCGGCGTCGCCATCGGACGTACACAGCAGCTCGTCCAGCACCTGGCGCATCCCGCTCAGGCCCTGGTTCACGTCCTTGCTGCGATACCAGGCCAGCAGTCCAAGCTGGAAGTGATGCCTCAGACGCCGGGCCAGCGAGCGCGCATCCTCCGTGCGCTCCCCGGCCCGCGTGCGCACCGTGTCCGGAACCGCGCGCGACAGATCCGGCGCGAACATCGCGTTTTCCGAGAGCAGGTGCCTGCCGCGGGCAGCACGCATGTCATTGAGCAGGGGCAACAGGACCAGGGGCACGTCCCGGTGGCCGCGCGTCAGGCGCTCAAGGTAGTCCGGAAGCTGAAGAATGGCGCCCATGAGCAGCTCGAACGCCTGTTCGCGGTTGGTCAGCTCCGCGTCCAGCAGATCGCCGACCAGCTTCTCCATTTCCTCGGCCAGCAGGGCGGCGCCGTAGATCTCGACCATCTCCAGCGTCCCATGCACCTGATGCAGGGCATCCCCGCATATCTTCAGCTGGGACTCGTCGCGGGGATCCTCTACATGGGCTTCCAGTGCCTGGCGCGCCTCCTTCAAAGTCGCGTCCAGCTCCTGCTTGACCCAGTTCAGGGTGCTGAAATCGATAGCTTGATTCATGGTCTTTCCTTCGCGGACCAGGTCGTCGCCCGGCGGTATGCCAGTGTGTCGTCGCAGCACACTCGCTGCATGCCGGGATGGGACCAGCCCAGCAGTTCCCCGGGGCCGAGCACCAGCGCACCTCCCGGCGCCAGATGCTCCGCCAGCTCGCTCGCGATCGCTTCGCGGCGCGGACGGTCGAAGTAGATCAACACGTTCTGACAGTAGATCAGATCCATCGCGCCGACCGGCGCCTGGTCCATGTCCAGCAGATTCCAGCGGCTGAACGACACCCGTCGGCGCAGCTGCGGGGCGATCTCGAACACCGCGCCGTCCACGCCGCGGCAATAGGCGCGACGCAGCGCCGCAGGGATATCCGCGAGACGGCGTTGCGGATAACATCCCGCCCGGGCGGCATTCAGCGCCGGCAGACTGACGTCGGTCCCCGTGACGCCGCCCTCGTAGCCGGTGCCCCGGGCTGCGAACCAGGCATCGATCACCATGGCCAGCGTGTAGGCCTCTTCGCCGGTGGCACAGCCCACGCTCCAGGCCCGGAACGAAGGGCGCCCCGGCCCCGGGACGCCGGGCAGACACTGCTGCCGCACGAACGCCAGTGACGCGTCGTTCCGGAAGAACCGTGTTTCATGCACCGTCAGCCGATCGAGGAGGGTTTCCCATTCCGGGCTGTCGGCGCTGCCGCTCAGGATGTGGAAATACGACCGGTAGTCCGTGCAGCCGATCTCCCACATCCGCATACGCAGATTGGTGGCGAGAAACGAGCGCCGGGCGGGCGGAATGACCACACCCAGACGCCGCTCCACCAGATCGGCCCATTTGACGAACTCGCTGTCCGCGAGCTCGGGCAGTGCGGCCGGCCCCCCCGCCTGACGCGCGTTGTAGTCGGGCTCTAGCGCTTCCACCCCGTGCCCCCGGAATGCCGGCTCACTCGGGCAGCTTGAAGCCCGCCACCGAGCGCCGCAGGTCGTTGGCCAGTTCGGCCAGATTGCCGATGGAGGCTGCCGTCTCGTTGGTGCCGGTGTTGGTCTGCATGGTGATCTCCTGGATCACGTGCATGGTCTGGGAGATATTACCGGCGGCGCCGGACTGCTGCCGGGCCGAGGTGGAGATGTTCTGGATGAGATCCGAAAGGTTCTTGGACACGCTCTCGATCTCTTCCAGCGCCTCACCGGCGTCCTCGGCCAGCTTCGCCCCGCTGACCACGCCCGCGGTGCTCTGCTCCATGGAGATCACCGCTTCGTTGGTGTCGGTCTGGATGGTCTTGACCAGCGCCTCGATCTGTTTGGTGGCGTTCGCGGAACGCTCTGCGAGGCGCTGCACCTCGTCGGCCACCACCGCGAAGCCCCGGCCGGCTTCGCCTGCCATGGCCGCCTGGATGGCCGCGTTCAGGGCCAGGATGTTGGGCTGCTCGGCGATGTCGTTGATCAGCTCCACGATGTCGCCGATTTCCTGGGAGCTCTCGCCGAGGCGCTTGATGCGCTTGGACGTCTCCTGGATCTGCTCGCGGATCACGTCCATGCCCTCGATGGTGCGGCGCACGGTGTCGCCGCCCTTGTGGGCGATCTCCACCGAACGCTGGGCCACATCCGCCGACTCCACCGCGTGCTGGGACACCTCATCGATGGACACCGCCATCTCGTTGATGGCAGTACTGGCCGAGGTGATCTCCTGGGCCTGGTTTTCGCTGGCCTCGGAGAGATTCACTGCGGTCTGGCGCGTCTGCTCGGCCCCGGAAGACACCTGCTCGGAGGTCTCGTTGATGGTGGTGATCAGGTCGCGCAGGGCGTCGATGGTGTAGTTGATGGAATCTGCAATGGCACCGGTGAAGTCCTCGGTGACGGTCGCGTACCGGGTGAGGTCACCATCGGCCAGATTCCCCATTTCATCGAGCAGGCGCAGAATCGCCTCCTGGTTGCGCTTGTTGTTTTCCTCGGCGATCCGTGTGCGCTGCGTCTGGTCCTGGTAGATCTGCACACCCATCCACAGCAGGATCAACAGCACGATGGCACCGGAGCCATAAGCCGTGCGCGTGGTGATCAGCCGGGAGGCGGCCGCCTGGGTGAAACTGTTGCGCAGTTGTCCGGTGGCGGCGAACAGCTGGTCACTGTCCCGGGCGGCCGCCTTGGCGGCGGATTGGACTGCCAGCAGTTTCTGGGAATTGTTCAGCAGCTCGCCCACGTAGTCGCTGACCGAGCTGAAGAGCATCGCGATCTGCCGCAGCTTGGCCTGAGCCTGGGGATTAGTGATGGCCTTGACCCCGTTGCTGCCACGGATCTCGCCCTCGAGCACCTTGCCGAACTCCTCGGTGTCCTTGGCGAACTGCTGAGTGGCTGAAGCCGTGTTCTCGCCGGCCAGCACCTTGCTCATGTTGTTGACGATACGCTGGGCCAGCATCATCTGGCGGCTGGCGACGCTGACCTGCTCCGCGCTGGCGCCGTTCTTCACGAGCAGGTCGACCACGGACTGATAGTGACTGAGCAGCTGGGGCATGAATTTGTTGATGACGCCGGCCGTCTCGCTGACCGAGAGCACCAGCTTCTTGCCCCCGAGGACTTCGTCGACGCTGCCGCTGAAGGTTTTCCACTGCTTGCGGACGCCGGCCAGTGCGTCGGCGCTGGCTTCGGGAGCTCCGGGGAGGCCCGTCTTGGGGTCGCCGTTCTCCAGCTTGTCCATGATCCCGTTGAAGTGCTGGCGGTAGAGCTTGACCTGAGCAAAGGCGCTCTTGCTGCCGCCGGCAGCCTCCAGAGTGGACTTGGCGATACGCTGGGACAGCACCTGCTGCTCGCTGGCGTAGCTGATGTACTGCTTGTTGTAATTGGACTGCTTGCCGACATAGTAGAAAATGCCGAACGTGGCAGCCAAAGCGACCAGCAGCAGGACAACAAGCGGCATCAGCCGTTTGTTGGCCCCCAGCTTGCCTCGCAGTTCATTTGATGCACTCATTTTGCGTCTCCTGACCCCTTAGGTCTTCTCCCCTCGCTCATCCATCCGGTGTCCGTCACGGACCCGCCACGCACGCCGGGCAAGCAAACAGTCGCGTCACCGTCAGACGGCCACCTGCAGGAACTGCGGGGCGTCCGCCAGGCGGAACATGCTGAATACCGCCCAGTGCTCGTCACCGCGCCTGAACCCGTGCTTCAGATACGACGACATCCCGGCGTCGTGGGCCGGCAACTCGTCGGTGCGCTCCTCCTCCAGGAAATGCCGCAGGCCCAGCACCTCGTCGACCACCAGCCCGGAGAACACGCCCTTGTGGCTGACCACGAGCACCCGGCTTCGGCGGCCGAAACTCGCAGAGCTTCCCTGCAGGTAGCCCTGAAGGTCCATGATAGGAAGCAGATTGCCCCGCACATTGGCGATGCCCCGGACCCAGGGCTTGGTGCCCGGCACCTTGGAGAGCGCCGGCGGCGTCAATATCTCCACCACTTCCCCCAGGGGCGCGACCAGGCGCAACCCGCCGAGGCGGAAACCGATACCGCTCCACTCCTGCTTCGCTTCTTCCTGACGGGGAAGTCCGTGGGCGTTGCGCCGACAACGGCGGTCGATTTCCTGTAAAAGCGCGAACGGCCCGGCGCTGGACGTGGTCATGGCTGCCTCTCTCCGAATCCGCTCAGGCGGGCGTCAGCGCCGCCTTCACCTTGCCCACCAGGTCACCTTCGCTCACCGGTTTGGTGATATAATCCCTGGCGCCCTGGCGCATGCCCCAGACCCGGTCGGTTTCCTGGTCCTTGGTGGTCACGATGATGACCGGGATCGAGGCGGTGTCTGCGTTGCGTGTCAGCTGGCGGGTGGCCTGGAAGCCGTTCATACCCGGCATGACCACGTCCATCAGGATCAGGTCCGGCTGGTCCTGTTTGGCCTTTTCGATCCCTTCCTCGCCGCTCTGGGCACTCAGGGTCTCGAACCCGTTCTTGTCCAGCAGGTTCTTCAATACGTGAATCTCTGTCGGAGAGTCATCCACGATCAATATCCGGGCCATTGCTCGCTCCCAAGATTCGGTTGAATAATTTCAGTGCCTGCCGCCTCCCGCACCACTGCACCGGGCGCCGAAGAGGCCGCGCTCAGGACGCCGGCTGCACGTGGCGACGGATCGCCCCCAGCAGCTCGTCCTTGGTAAACGGTTTGGTCAGGTACTGCTCGGACCCGACAATGCGCCCCCGCGCCCTGTCGAACAGGCCGTCCTTGCTGGACAACATGATCACCGGCGTCTTCTTGAACAGTGCGTTGTGCTTGATCAGTGCGCAGGTCTGATAGCCGTCCAGGCGGGGCATCATGATGTCCACGAAGATGATGTCCGGGTGATGATCCGCAATCTTGGCCAGCGCCTCGAAGCCGTCCGTTGCGGTAACCACCTCGCACCCCTCCTTTTTCAGCAGCGTTTCGGCGGTCCGGCGGATGGTTTTGCTGTCGTCAATCACCATGACCTTCAGGCCCGCGAGCCCGCTGGCGTCTACGTTCGCTTCCACGGCCCCCCCTGACTGACCACCCGTGTCTCCGTTTTCCAAAATACTCTGCATAGCGGTGGTTTAGTCCTGTTACTTAACACAAGGTCAAAATAAAATCCATAAGCGTCTGCTGAACAATGGAATGCATGACTGCTCCCGGACCTGCGGCGTCACCACCACCGGCCGGAGTCGCCGCGCCGGCATCCCGGCTGTCGGGCACCATAATGCAAGCTTTGTGCCTGCCCGGTGACGGACCCGGCGGTCCGGACCGCAAGCCCGGCCGGCAGCGACGGCGGTCGGACTCGAAGGACCTATCGGCTGTGTCGTCCACGAACTTGAGAAGCGGCCCTGCCGTCCATCCGGGCGCGCCCGGGGCGCCCGGCTCCGGGAAATCCAGGCTTCACAACAACCGCCAAGCGCCGCACAATCGCCGGTGCACCCGACGCGTGCGGGCAGCCCCCCCGGGAAAGGCGCCCGGGCCCACTCCGGATGCCGGGGGCCGGGAGGCAGCGCCAGGCGATTGACGTCTCCCGGCGGATGTCGGCGACCGGTTTCCTCCGGGCGACAGGCCCGGCAGGCATCCCCTTCAGGAAGCGAGCTCTGATGACCATCGCACTCGGCGTGGTAATGGACCCCATAGCGTCCATCCAGGCTTACAAGGACAGCACCCTGGCCATGCTGCTGGCGGCCCAGCGCCGCGGCTGGACCCTGCACTACATGGAAATGGGGGATCTGTTCCTGCGCGACGGCCGGGCCCACGCCCGCACCCGGGCCATGAGCGTGGGCGACGATCCCGGCCGGTGGTACCAGTGGACCGGCGAGCCGCGGGTGACCCCCCTCGATACCCTGGACGTGCTGCTGATGCGCAAGGACCCGCCGGTGGACATGGAGTACCTGTACGCCACCCAGGTCCTGGAACGGGCGGAGGCGGGCGGCGCCCGGGTGGTGAACCGCCCGGCCAGCCTGCGGGCGGTGAACGAGAAGCTCTACACCGCCTGGTTTCCCCAGTGCTGTCCGCCCACCCTGGTGGCCCGGGACGCCGGGCGGCTGCGGGATTTTCTGGCCGAGCACAATGAGATCATTCTCAAGCCCCTGGACGCGATGGGCGGGGCGTCCATCTTCCGGGTGGCCGCCGCGGACCCCAACGTCAATGTGATCATCGAGACGCTTACGGACCGCGGCCGGCGCTATGCGATGGCCCAGCGTTATCTGCCGGAAATCGCCGCCGGCGACAAGCGCATCCTGCTCATCGACGGCGAGCCGGTCCCCTACGCCCTGGCCCGCATTCCCGCCGCCGGGGAGACCCGGGGAAACCTGGCCGCCGGAGGGCGGGGCGAGGGGGTGGCCCTGAGCGAACGCGACCGCTGGATCTGCGCCCAGGTGGCGCCGGCCCTGCGGGAGAATGGGCTGATGTTCGTGGGCCTGGACGTGATCGGCGACTATCTCACCGAGATCAATGTCACCAGCCCCACCTGCATCCGGGAGCTGGATCAGCTGTTCGGACTGGACATTGCCGGCCAGCTGATGGATCGCATCGCCCTGGACCTTTGACGCCCGCCATGCCCTTCCTGCCCCGCGTGCCGCGCCGCCCGGCAGCCCGATCCCTGGCGCGCCTGGGGATCGGGCTGCTGGCCCTCGCCCTGGCCGCCTGCGACCGCAGCGGCGGGGCCGTCTATCAGCAGCAGTTCTTCGCCTTCGGCACGCTGGTGGACGTGACCATCTACGGCGCCGACACGGCACTGGCCCAGAAGGCCACCGATGCCGCCGAACAGGACTTCCACCGCATGCACCGGGCCTGGCATGCCTGGCATCCCAGCGATCTGACCCGTACCAACCACCGGCTGGCCACCGGCCGGGCCTTCAAGGCACCGGCCAGCGTGCTGGCGCTGATCCGCCGCTCCCGGGTGCTCGCCCGCCGCAGCGACGGCCTGTTCGACCCGGCGGTGGGCAAGCTCCTGGCCCTGTGGGGATTCGAGAGCGACACTCCCCCCTCCGGTCCGCCGCCCGACCCGGCGCGGATCAAGGCCCTGGTGGCGGCCCACCCGTCCATGGAGGACATTGAGGTCCGGGGCGACCGGGTGCGCTGCACCAACCCCGCCGTGCAGCTGGATTTCGGAGCCTTTGCCAAGGGTTACGGCGTCGACCAGGTGATCGAGCACCTGCGGCGGCTGGGCATCCGCAACGCCATCGTGGATGCCGGGGGGGACCTGCGCGCCATCGGCCGCCACGGGGACCGGCCGTGGCGGATCGGCATACGCGCGCCCCGGGGCCCGGGAGTGCTCGCCTCGGTGGAGGTCTCCGGGGACCAGAGCGTGTTCACTTCCGGGGACTACGAGCGCTACTTCATGTACAAGGGCAAGCGCTATCACCACATACTCGATCCCCGCACCGGCTATCCGGCCCGGGGCGCCGTATCAGTCACCGTCATCGACCCGGACGCCGCGGTGGCCGACGCGGCCGCCACCGCCCTGTTCGTGGCCGGACCGAAGCAATGGGTGACGATCGCCCGGCGGATGGGCATACACTATGTGATGCTGGTGGACGATCAGGGGACCGTGCACATGAATCCCGCCATGGCCAAGCGTATCCATTTCGAAACCGACAAGGCACCCAAAGTGGTGCTCAGCCCGTCCCTGTGACCCGGGCCGACGTTCTGGTCGTGATCCTGGCGGCGGCGCTGCTGGCGGTGCTTTATGCCCATTTCTGGTCGGCGCCGACCCTGGCCGCCCAGGTGCGCGTCCAGGAAGGCAACCAGCCGCCCCGGATCTATGCCCTGGACCAGGATCGGGTCATCCGCGTGCGGGGGCCCCTGGGGGACAGCGTGCTCCGGATCCGCCACGGGCGGGTACGTTTCGTCTCCTCCCCCTGCCGGGGCAAGATCTGCGTCCATGCCGGCTGGCTCAGCCATGCGGGCGAGGCGGCCGCCTGCGTCCCCAACCGGGTCAGCGTGCAGGTTCTGGGCCAGGATCCCCGTTTCGATGCCATCAATTCCTGAGGAGGTCGCCGCCAGCACCGGGCAGGTGCGGATCGCCACCGGCGGCGCGGACCACCGCATCGCCTGGCTGGCCGCCCTGGCCATCACCATCCACATCGCCGAGGGCGCGCTGCCCAGCCCCCTGCCGGGGATCAAGCCCGGCCTGGCCAACGTGGTCACTATCGCCGTGCTGGTACAGTACGGCTGGTCCCAGGCCGCCTGGGTGAGCCTGCTGCGGGTGCTCATCGGCAGCCTGCTGCTGGGAACTTTCCTGTCGCCCACGTTTCTGTTGAGTGCAAGCGGCGCCGCCGCCAGCATTTCCATGCTGGGCCTGGCCAGCCGCCTTCCGGGGCTGGGGCCGGTGGGCTACAGCGTCCTGGCGGCCATGGCCCATATGGCGGGGCAGTTCACCGTGGCCTACTTCCTGTTCATCCGCCACCCGGCGCTGCTCCACCTGCTGCCCGTTCTGATGACGGCTGCACTGATCTTCGGTATGGTCAGCGGTATCATTGCCTTGATGATGTTGAACGGACTGCGCACTGCGCACTCATGAGCACGGCACCCACCCAAGCGTCTGCCCGGCCGGCCGACCGGCTGACGGTGACCCTGTTTCTGGCCGCGGCCCTGCACGCCCTGCTGATCCTGGGGGTAAGCTTCAGCCCCCATTTGCCCGACACCTCCCGCTCGCAGCTGCCGGTGCTGGACGTCACCGTGGTGACCCATCCCCGCAGCAAGGCCCCCAAGGACGCCGACTACCTGGCCAACGCCGATCAGGACGGCACCGGCAACGTGCACCACAAGGTCCGCCCCCAGCCCCGGCAGACCGCCCATACGCCGCCTCCGGCCAAGGCCAGGACCCGGCCCGACCGCCAGCCCCAGGTGGTCACCACCCAGCACTCGCAGCGCCAGGCGCCGGCCAAGCCCCGGACCAAGCCGGCGCCGCCGGCGGCCAAACCCTCCGCCGGGCAACTCATCAGCAAGAGCATGGCCCTGGTGCAGATGGATCAGCAGGCGAACCAGCCCCTCAAGGCGTACTCCAAGCAGGAGCGTCAGACCTACATCTCCGCCCGCACCCGACAGTACAAGTACGCCGCGTACATGAGCGCCTGGGTGCACAAAGTGGAGCGGGTGGGCAACCTCAATTACCCGGAGGCCGCCCGGCGCAAGGGGCTGTCGGGCAGGCTGCTGCTGGACGTGGCCCTGAATTCCGACGGCTCCATCCGCAACATCACCATCCGCCGCTCCTCGGGCCACAAGCTGCTGGACGACGCCGCCAAGCGGATCGTACGCCTGGCCGGTCCCTTCGCGCCCTTCCCGGCGAGCATCCGCAAGGATACGGACGTGCTGCACATCACCCGCACCTGGGAATTTCTCAACAGCAACCAGCTCTCCAGCGAATGAGCGGGACCTTGCGGGCCGGCAGATCAGTGCCGATACTGTTGCCATGGCGGACTATCTGACCAACCACTTCCTGATCGCGATGCCCACGCTGGCGGACCCCAACTTCTCGCATACGGTGACCTACATTTGCGAGCACAACGAGGAGGGGGCCCTGGGCATCGTCATCAACCGCACCATGGACATGCAGGTCTCGGAAATCCTGTCCCACCTGGAGATAGAAACCACCGGCGACTACCCCGACCTGCCGGTGTACATGGGCGGCCCGGTTCAGCAGGACCGGGGATTCGTCCTCCACGAGCCCCTGGGCCACTGGGAAGCCACGCTCCCGGTCACGGACAGCGTGGGGTTGACCGCCTCCCGGGACATTCTGGCCGCCATCGCCCGGGGCGAGGGACCGGCGCGCCAGCTGATCGCCCTGGGCTATGCCGGCTGGGGCGCCGGACAGCTGGAGCAGGAGCTGGCCCAGAACGCCTGGCTGAGCGGACCGGCCGACAGCCGCATCCTGTTCGACACCCCCGACGGCGAGCGCTGGCAGGCGGCCGCGGCCCTGCTGGGGGTGGACCTGAACCTGATCTCCGGCGACGCCGGACACGGCTGAGCCCGGGGCGCTTGGGCGGCCCAAAGACCCTGCTGGGCTTCGACTACGGGTACCGCCGCATCGGGGTGGCCGTCGGTCAGCAGCTCACTGCCACGGCCACCGGACTGACCACCCTCGACGCCCGGGACGGACGGCCCGACTGGCCGGCGGTGGACGCGCTGGTACGCGAATGGGCACCTGAGGCTTTCGTGGTGGGTGTGCCCCGCCACCGGGACGGCAGCGCCCACGCCATGACCCGGGCGGCGGAGCGCTTCGCCCGCCAGCTCGAGGGGCGCTACCGGCTGCCCGTGCACCTGGAGGACGAGCGCCTGACCTCCCGGGAGGCCGAGCGGCTTCTGGCCGGGCGCCCCGGGAGCCCCCGCAAGGTGCAAGCCAAGGCGGAGATCGATAAACTGGCGGCCCGGATCATTCTGCAGAGCTGGCTCGACAGCCACGGCGACAACCCATGAACACGCCCACCGACGTTGAGGCCCTCCTGGAATCCATGACCGCCGACCTCAAGGCGCTCCTGGAGAACGAAGGCCTGCAGGAGCCCGCCATGGTGGGCATTCACACCGGCGGGGTCTGGGTTGCCCGGGAGCTGCACCGGCGTCTGGGCATCGTGCCGCCCCTGGGCAGCCTGGACATCTCCTTCTACCGGGACGACTTCACCCGGATCGGAATGAACCCCCAGGTGCGCCCGTCGGATCTGCCCTTCAACGTGGACGACCGGGACATCATTCTGGTGGACGATGTCCTGCACACGGGGCGCACGGTGCGCGCCGCCTTCAACGAGCTCTTCGACTACGGACGCCCGGCTTCCATCTACCTGGCGGTTCTGGTGGAGCGCAGCGGGCGGGAGCTTCCCATCCAGGCCAATGTGGTGGGCGCCCATATGGATCTCGGCCCGGGCGAGCATGTGAAGCTCACCGGCCCCGAGCCCCTGCGTCTGGTGCGCCAGAAGTCCGCATGAGCGGTGCCGGCCTGCAAGTGGACGCGCAGGGACGCCTGCGCCATTTTCTCAGCATCGAAGGTCTCAATGCCCGGCTGCTGACCGAGATCCTGGATACGGCGGAGTCCTTCGCCGGGATCGCCGAGCAGACAGTCAAGAAGGTCCCCCTGCTGAGGGGCAAGACCATCGTGAACCTGTTCTTCGAAGCCAGCACCCGTACCCGCACCACCTTCGAGCTGGCTGCCAAGCGCCTGTCCGCGGACGTGCTCAACATCAACATCAACGCCTCCAGCACCGTGAAGGGGGAGACCCTGCTGGACACCCTGCGCAACCTGGAGGCGATGCACTGTGACATGTTCGTGGTGCGCCACGCCGACAGCGGCGCGGCCCACTTCATGGCCCGGCATGTGGCGCCCCACATCAGCGTCATCAACGCCGGCGACGGACGCCATTCCCATCCCACCCAGGCCCTGCTGGACATTTTCACCATCCGCCGCATGAAGGGGCCGGATTTCGGCCGCCTGCGGGTGGCCATCGTGGGGGACATCCAGCACTCGCGGGTCGCCCGCTCCCAGATTCACGCCCTCAACCTGCTCAACACCGGCGAGGTGCGGGTGGTGGGACCGCGGACCCTGATTCCGGCCGAGGCCGCCCAGCTGGGGGTGCATGTGTTCCACGAGCTCGACGAAGGAATCCGGGACGCGGACGTGGTCATCATGCTCCGGCTGCAGCGCGAGCGCATGCAGGGCGCGCTGCTGCCCAGCGAACACGAGTACTTCCGCCTCTACGGGCTGACCGAGCAGAAGCTGGCCAATGCCCAGCCTGACGCGGTGGTCATGCATCCGGGGCCCATCAACCGGGGCGTGGAAATGGACTCCCAGGTCGCCGACGGACCGCGGTCGGTCATCCTTCAGCAGGTGACCCACGGCATTGCCGTACGCATGGCGGTGATGTCCATGGCCATGCGCCAGAAGGCGCCTCCGGAAGCCGCGGCCCCGCCGGCATGAATACGCCCGCCGCCTCCAGCCAGCGCCTGCGTATCACGGGTGGCCGGGTCATCGACCCGGCAAACGGGTTGGACGCGATCCAGGACCTCTACACCGCCGACGGACGCGTTGTTGCCCTGGGCCGGGCGCCGGAGGGCTTTTCGGCCGACCGGGAAATCGATGCCGCGGGCCGGGTGGTGTGCCCGGGGCTGGTGGACCTGTGCGCCCGCCTGCGCGAGCCGGGCGAGGAGCACAAGGCCACCGTGGCCAGCGAGACCCGGGCGGCTGCCGCCGGGGGCATCACGACCCTGTGCTGCCCGCCGGACACCCGTCCGGTCATCGACACCCCGGCGGTGCTGGAGTTGCTGCGCCAGCGCGCCGACGCCACCGGTGCGGCCCGGGTGGTGGCGGTGGGCGCCCTCACCCGGGGTCTGGGGGGCGAACGGCTCAGTGAAATGGCCGCCCTGAAAGACGCCGGCTGCGTGGGAGTGAGCAATGGGCGCCATGCCCTGGGCAACACCCTCATCCAGCGCCGCGCCTTCGAGTATGCGGCCACCTTCGGTCTCACGGTGTTCGTCCACGCCGAGGACCACTGGCTGGCCAACTCCGGCTGCGCCCACGAAGGGGCCATCGCCACCCGGCTCGGGCTGCCGGGCATCCCGGAGGCCGCGGAAACCGCCGCCGTCGCCCGGGACCTGGCGCTGGTGGCGCAGACCGGCGTGCGGGTTCACTTCTGCCGCCTGACCACGGCACCGGCCGTACGCATGGTGGCCCGGGCGCAGTTCGACGGCCTGCCGGTGACTGCCGACGCCGCCGTGCCGTACATCCACCTGACCGAGATGGACATCGCCGACTTCAACAGCCTGTGCCACGTGAATCCCCCTCTTCGCACCCAGCGCGACCAGGCCGGATTGCGCGAGGGCATTGCCCGCGGGACCCTCAGTGCGGTGTGCTCCGACCACCAGCCCCATGAACCGGACGCCAAGCTGGCGCCGTTCCCGGCCACCGAGCCCGGAATCTCGGGGCTGGACACCCTGCTGCCCCTGACCCTGCGGCTGGTCCAGGACCGGGTCCTGGACCTGCCCGAGGCCATCGCCCGCCTGACCTGGGGGCCCGCGCGGATCCTGGGGCTGCCCTGCGGCACCCTGAGCCCCGGCGCGGCGGCGGATGTCTGCGTGTTCGACCCGGACGAGCACTGGCAGCCTGCCCCCGCAGACCTGCACAGCGCCGGTCACAATACCCCGTTTCTCGGCTGGCCCCTCACCGGGCGGGTTACCCACACCCTGCTGGCCGGAAACCTGGTCTTCCAGCGCCAGGCGGCGGGTGGCACCCCGGCGCCGGCAGGCTGAGGACCGCGCCGTGGCCACCTCGAAGTTTACAAGACGCGGCACCATCTGCCTGGAGGACGCCGAGGTGCTGGGCCACGACGCCTTCCCCGGCGAGCAGTTCATACTGCGCCTGCGCGCGCCCCGATGCGCTGCCCGGGCCGGACCGGGCAGCTTCGCCCACCTGAGCTGCGACCCCCTGCTGCCCATGCGCCGTCCCCTGTCCATCATGCGAGCCGACGCCGACGCCGGCTGGGTGGAGTTTCTCTACAAGGCGGTGGGCACCGGGACGCGGCTGCTCTCCCGGCGCCGACCCGGCGAGCGCATAAGCCTGTTGGGCCCCATCGGGGAGAGCTTCCGGCCCACCCCCGGACAGGACCGGCCGCTGCTGATCGGCGGCGGCGTGGGTATCCCGCCCATGGTCTTCCTGGCGGACCGGCTGCGCCGGGACCGGGACTGTGCGCCGCTGGTGCTCATGGGCTCTGAGGTGGCGTTCCCGTTCACTGCCGCCCCGTCACGCATGCTGGTGCCGGGGCTGCCCGCCGACGTGATCGCCGCCATGCCCCTGATGGAGGATTGGAAGGTCGCAAGCCGCCTCGCCAGCCTTCAGGGCTACGCCGGATGTTTCGAGGGCTACATCACCGACCTGGCGCGCCACTGGCTGGACAGCCTGTCCGGGCCGGAACGGGGCCGGGTGGAGGTCTTCGCCTGCGGCCCCCACCCCATGCTCGAGGCGACCGCCCGCCTGGCCCGCGAGTACGGGCTTCCCTGCCAGGTCTGCCTGGAGGAGTTCATGGCCTGTGGCGTCGGCGGTTGCGCCGGCTGCACGGTGCAGGTACAGACCCCGACGGGGCCGGCCATGAAGCGGGTCTGCGTGGACGGCCCGGTGTTCGACGCCGCCGATGTGTTCCCCGAGGGCGCCGGTGCAATGGTGAACGCCGGGGAATGAGTGGGACCTGATCCCGAAATCCAACGCGGCCTCGACGCCAGCCCGCAGGATTGAAACGCTCGTCCGTGGATTCCGTGGCTCCGGATCTTCCCCGGACCGGGCTGCGCTGCAGCCGGGCGACGACGGGCGGGCCAGACGATAGCGGTGCACGAATGCACGGCAGCCCGGATGGAACGAAGTGGAACCCGGGGAATGGCCGCCGCCTTGTCTGCCTCCGGGCTTTGCGTGTCTTCGGTGGCGCTTCGTGATTCTTCCCTTTCGCGGGTGCCGCCGCGCCCGGCCTGCCTCTGCTATGGACCGTCCACCAGGGAGACCCCGTCCATGGCCGTGCCGTACTGCTCGACGTCGCCCTTGTTCAGCTTGATCATCAGGCGCACTTCGTTGGCCGAGTCGGCATAGTTCACCGCGTCGTCGTAGGTGATCTCGCCGGCGTTGTAGAGCTCGTACAACGCCTGGTCGAAGGTCTTCATGCCCTGCTGGTTGGAGCGCTTCATCAGATCCTTGAGCTTGTGCACCTCGCCCTTTCGGATCAGGTCCGCCGCCAGGGGCGTGTTGATCAACACCTCGACAGCCGCCCGCCGGCTCTTGCCGTCCGGCGCGGGCACCAGCTGTTGGGCCACGATTCCCTTGAGGTTCAGCGACAGGTCCATGAGCAGCTGATCGCGCCGGTCCTCGGGGAAGAAGTTGATGATGCGGTCCAGGGCCTGGTTGGAGTTGTTCGCGTGCAGGGTCGCCAGACACAGGTGGCCGGTCTCGGCGAACGCGATGGCGTAGTCCATGGTCTCGCGGGCCCGGACCTCCCCGATCAGGATGACGTCCGGGGCCTGGCGCAGGGTGTTCTTGAGGGCGATCTCGAAGGAATCGGTGTCTATGCCCACCTCGCGCTGAGTGACGATGCAGCCCTGGTGCTGGTGGACGAACTCGATGGGGTCCTCGATGGTGATGATGTGGCCGGTACTGTTCTGATTGCGATAGCCGATCATCGAGGCCAGCGAAGTGGATTTACCGGTGCCGGTGGCCCCGACGAAGATAACCAGTCCGCGCTTGGTCATGGCCAGGGTCTTGACGATGGGGGGAAGATGCAGCCCCTCGATCGTCGGGATGGTCGTCTCGATCCGCCGCAGCACCATGCCGACATGGTTTCTCTGCATGAAGGCGCTGACGCGAAAGCGCCCGACACCCGAGGCGCTGATGGCGAAGTTGCATTCGTGGTAACGATCGAACTCCTCGCACTGGGCGGGGGTCATCACGCTGTAGACCGACTCCTTGGCCTGATCCGAGCTCAATGCCGCCTGGGTGACGGGCTTGATCTTGCCGTTGACCTTGATACTCGGCGGAACACCGGCCGTGATAAAAAGGTCCGAAGCCTGCTTGTGAACCATCAATTTCAGAAGCGCGTTGAAGTCCATGGGGCACCCCCGTCCGCCTACCGGAACAGCTCCTTGTTGACCGCTTTGGTGCGCGCATCCAGGCGGCTCACCAGCCCCTTGGCCACCAGTTCCTGAAGATGCTGATCGAGTGTCTGCATGCCCGCCGACTGGCCGGTCTGAATCGCCGAGTACATCTGCGCAACCTTGTCTTCCCGGATCAGGTTCCGGATAGCCGGGCTGCCGGTCATGATTTCCCAGGCGGCGATCCGCCCGCCGCCGGTCTTTTTCAGAAGCGTCTGCGAAATGACGGCCCGCATGGACTCCGACAGCATCGAGCGGACCATGGACTTCTCGCCGGCGGGGAAGACGTCGATGATACGGTCGATGGTCTTGGCGGCCGAGCTGGTATGCAGGGTCCCGAACACCAGGTGCCCGGTTTCGGCAGCGGTGAGGGCCAGGCGTATCGTTTCCAGATCACGCAGCTCGCCCACCAGGATGATGTCCGGATCTTCACGCAGCGCCGAGCGCAGGGCCTCGCTGAAGCCCATCGTGTCGCGGTGGACTTCCCGCTGGTTGACCAGGCACTTCTTGCTCTGGTGGACAAACTCGATGGGGTCTTCGATGGTCAGAATATGGGCGAAGTTGTTCTCGTTGACGTGATTCATCATGGCGGCAAGGGTCGTGGACTTGCCCGACCCGGTCGGCCCGGTCACGAGAATCAGCCCCCGCGGCTGATCGGCGATCTCCTTGAAGGTGCTCGGGCAGCCCAGATCCTCCAGGGTCACGATATTGGAGGGAATGGTGCGGAATACGGCACCGGCGCCGCGGTTGTGGTTGAATGCATTGACACGGAAGCGGGCAAGGCTCGGGATTTCGAAGGAAAAGTCGGTCTCCAGGAACTCTTCGTAGTCCTTGCGCTGCTTGTCGTTCATGATGTCGTAGATCAGGCCATGAACCGTCTTGTGATCCAGGGCCGGAACGTTGATCCGCCGGATGTCGCCGTCGACGCGAATCATCGGCGGCAGGCCCGCAGACAGGTGCAGGTCAGAGGCGTTGTTCTTGACACTGAAGGCGAGCAGTTCCGCTATGTCCACGCTGGATGTCCCCTCCCGAATGCGGCCCGGACGTTGTTCTGGACAGATTTATCGTCCCTGGGGAGAATTACTTGAATGAAAGCCTACCCTTCGGCCCGTCCCCCGGGCAACCGGAATCGGTGACCCCCGTGCCGCCCGAACGGCTTGGGGTCGACATCGCCGAACGCCTCGCCAGCGTGCGCCGGCGTATCGCGGACGCCGCCCATGACTGGGGCCGCGATCCCGACGCCATCACCCTGCTTGCGGTCAGCAAGACCCATCCGGCCGAAGCCGTGCGCGCAGCCTGGCAGGCCGGACAGCGCCGGTTCGGCGAATCGTACGTCCAGGAAGCGCTCGGCAAGATCGCCGCTCTGGCGGATACGACGGCGGAATGGCATTTCATCGGCCCGCTTCAGAGCAATAAAACAAAAGCGGTGGCTGAAAACTTTGACTGGGTTCACAGCGTGGCCCGCCCCAAGGTGGCGCAGCGTCTGAGCGGGCAACGCCCGGCGGGGCGGCCTCCGCTGCAGGTATGTCTCCAAGTGAACGTCAGCGGGGAGGCCAGCAAAGCGGGCGTCGAGCCCGGGGAGGTGTCCGCCCTGGCGGAAGCCGTTCAGGGGCTGCCGGGGCTGGCCCTGCGGGGTCTGATGGCCATCCCCGCCCCCAGCGACGACTTCGACGAGCAGCGGCGCAGCTTCGCCCGGCTGCGCGAGGCGTTCGAACGACTCAACGCATGCGGGTACGGTCTGGACACCCTGTCCATGGGCATGTCCGGGGACCTGGAAGCGGCCATCGCCGAGGGGGCCACCCTGGTTCGCGTGGGCACTGCCATCTTCGGGCCGCGCCCGCCTGCCCGGCAATGACTTGTGCGGGCACTGAGCCATCCGGTATGGTCAGCGCCATGAAGAATCCCACGCTTGCCTTCATTGGCGCCGGCAACATGGCCGGCAGCCTGATTGCCGGGCTGATCGCCGACGGCACCGACCCGACCCGCCTGCGGGTGGCCGACCCCGACCCCGAGAAGCTGCGCGCCATGACCGCGCGCTTCGGCGTGGTGACCCTGGCGGACAACCCCGAGGCCGCCGCGGGGGCCGATGTGGTGGTGCTGGCGGTCAAGCCCCAGGTGCTGAAGGGGGTGGCGGAAGCCCTGGCGCCGATGGTGCGCGAGCACCGGCCCCTGGTGGTGTCGGTGGCTGCAGGCATCCGCGAGACGGACCTGTGCCGGTGGCTGGGAGGCGACGCGGCCGTGGTCCGCGCCATGCCCAATACGCCGGCCCTGGTGGGCAGCGGCGCCACCGCCCTGTACGCCAATCCCCGTGTGAGCCAGAACCAGCGCAGCCTGGCCGAATCGGTGCTGCGGGCCGTGGGGCTGACCCTGTGGCTGGACGACGAGCAGCTGATGGATGCGGTGACCGCGGTGTCCGGCAGCGGCCCGGCCTACTTCTTCCTGGTCATGGAGGCCATGCAGGAGGCGGCCCGCCAACTGGGGTTGCCCGCCGAGACCGCCCGGCTGCTCACCCTGCAGACCGCATTCGGAGCGGCGAAGATGGCTCTGGAAAGCACCGAGGAGCCCGGCGGACTGCGCCAGCGCGTGACCTCCCCTGGCGGGACCACCGAGAAGGCCCTGGGGGTGCTGGAAGACGGCGCCCTGCGAGGGCTCTTTCTCAAGGCGATAGAGGCCGCCGCGACCCGGTCCCGGGAGCTGGCCGACGAGTTCGGAGGCCAGTGATGGATGGTTACTGGGCCAATCCCCTGACGTTCCTGGTCAGCACCGCCTTCAGCCTGTACATCCTGGCGGTGATGCTGCGCATGCTCCTGGGGGCGGTACGGGCGGATTTCTACAACCCCGTCAGCCAGTTTCTGGTCAAGATCACCAGCCCCCTGCTGCGCCCCCTGCGCCGGGTCCTTCCCCCCGTGGGCCCCGTGGATACCGCTGCGATCACCCTGCTGCTGGCCCTGCAGATGACAGCGGTGGCCCTGCAGGTGTGGATCCGGGGCGGCGCCTTCAGCTGGCCCGTCCTGGTGGTGTTCTCCGTCGGCCAGCTCGTGGCGCTGGTGTTCAACATCTACATCTTCGCCATCCTGATCCAGGCCATTCTGAGCTGGGTGAATCCGGGCACTTACAACCCCGTGACCTCGCTGCTCTACAGCCTGACCGAGCCGGTGCTGGGCCCCATCCGCCGCTTCCTGCCCCCCATCTCCGGCATCGATCTGTCTCCCCTGGTGGCACTGGTGGGGCTGCAGGTGGTCAAGATGCTGGTCACGCCCCTGTTCGGCGCATGATCGATGGCCGAATGGGCCCGCTGGGACGGGGATGACCTGATCCTGCAGGTCCGGGTGCAACCCCGGGCGAGGCGCGATGAGATCGCCGGCCTCCACGGGGGGCGCCTGCGCGTGCGCATCACCGCGCCCCCCACGGACGGGCGGGCCAACGAGCAGCTCATCCGCTTCCTCGCTGACCGCTTCCAGGTGCCCCGCGCCCGGGTCGAGCTCCTCAGCGGCTC